>CALQJK010000134.1:0-5466 GCA_943330875.1 Chitinophaga pinensis | reverse complement strand
CCTTTTTAAATTTTGAATTTATTTTCTAGCCGATGAATTACAAACAAACTATTGAGTATTTATATACACAATTGCCCATGTTTTCACGAATCGGTCCAGCCGCATACAAAAAAGACATTCACAATACCAATGAACTTTGCGACGCTCTTAACAACCCGCAAAATAAATTCAAAAGTATACACATCGCAGGAACTAACGGCAAGGGAAGTACGAGTCATATGCTTGCAGCCATACTCCAACAAGCAGGATATAAAACCGGATTGTATACATCTCCGCATATTAAAGATTTTGGCGAAAGAATACGAATCAATGGAGAAATGATTGACCAGGATTTCGTTATAGCATTTGCAGAAAAAACAACAGCTATCTGTAAAAAAATACAACCTTCGTTTTTTGAATTAACTGTTGCTATGGCTTTTGAATATTTCGCATCAGAAAAAGTAGATATCGCAGTAATAGAAACTGGGCTTGGGGGAAGATTAGACAGCACGAATATCATCTCTCCTATTCTTTCGATTATTACAAATATTGGATTAGACCATACGAATTTATTAGGCAATACTATTAGTGAAATCGCCAAAGAAAAAGCAGGTATTATTAAACTAAATACGCCTGTTATTATTGGGGAATCCACTACAGAAACAAGTGTTATTTTTGAAGAAAAAGCAGCAGAAATGAGCACTACAGCCATTTATGCGGACAACATCATTACCATAGAAAGTGCTGAAATTAATAACAATCATTTGCAATGCCTGTGTCATCATAAAATTGAAAAAAATACTGAAACTATTCTCCTTGATCTGCCAGGATTATACCAAATAAAAAACTTAAAAACAGTACTTGCCGCCACATCAATATTAAATGATGTAGGATTCAGCATTACTCCTGAGCATAAAAAAAACGCCTTATCTAAAGTCAAAAATCTTACCGGTCTTAAAGGCCGCTGGGAAGTGATTGCAGAAGATCCTTTACTAATATTAGATGTCGCTCATAATAAAGACGGGATTCAATCTGTAGTAACTCAATTACATGAGCAATATTCCACTAGCCATTTACATTTTGTTGTAGGATTTGTAAACGATAAAGACATTTCCGGCATTCTTGATTTGCTTCCTAAAGACGCGACTTATTATTTTACCAATGCACACATTGAAAGAGCATTACCATTCGAGACCTTAAAGTTAAAAGCTGAAGAGAAAAATCTAATGGGAGAAGGATATGATAATGTGAATGATGCCATTCATGCGGCGAAAAGGAATGCCGAAAAAAAGGATGTCATAATGGTTTGCGGTAGTTTTTTTATTTTGTCTGAAATCGATGAGAATTAGATCTGGGTTAGCTTAGAGAATCCATAAAACAAACAAAGCGCATGCATACTTTGTTTAAACCCACTTTCAAGCAATAAGGATTTCACTTCTTCTAATGACTTAAACTGAATAGTGATTTCTTCATTAGCATCAAGATGCTGGTCAGCGATTTTCTTTCCTCCTGTAGCTAAAAAAAGATGGGTGAAATTATTTAAAACACCAGGATTACCGGAAGTGATGCCCATGTATTGAATGTCTTTAAAGGAATAACCTGTTTCTTCCAGCAGTTCTCTTTTTATGGCCTCAATAGGCGTTTCTCCTTCATCAATAAAACCGCCAGGGAGCTCTATAATTTTTTCACCGATTGGATGTCGATATTGTTCCACCAAAATCACTTCATTATTTTCTGTAACCGCCATTGCAAGCACACAACTTGGCATTTCCACCACAAAATAAGGATCCACTATTTTACCTGATTCTAATTGATACCTGTCTTTTCTTGCAGTAAAATATTGATGATTACTGAGGTAAGTTGTAGATAATAACTTGATGTCCATTTTAATTTATTTTTTACTTACCAACGGTTGCGCTCTTTAAGACTTTGTATTTGAGCTACATGGTGTTTGGAATGCCAGGCATACAAACTTAGGATATACCATAGCGACATTTGTTTGTTATACTCAGGATGCATAATCGTTCTATTCCAATCTTCTGACTTTAAATTCGAAAACAACTCATGCCATCGGAGATGCAAAGCATGCAATAATGTTATGGAAACATTTACAGGAATATTTTTATGTTCTATGGTATCTGCCCATGCATCCTGATCATAAGGTTTGATTACAGGATTATCTTCTGTGAGTGCAAGTTTGCAACGAATAAAGGCATTCATATGGCTATCGGCCAAATGATGAATAACTTGCTTTACCGTCCATCCACCTTCGCGATAAGGCGTATCCAATTGATGCTCATCAAGGTTTGAAATAGTGTGTTCAATATGGTTACTCAGGAATCGAATATCGAGCAGGCATTCCCGTAATTTTTCCTGTGAAATGGGCTGCTCGATAAACTCTCCTATTGGATAACGTAATGCATCCATAATTATTTAACTGCTGGTTTGATATCTATTAAATTAATTTCAAAAACCAACACAGATCCTGGAGGAATCTGAGCACCGGCCCCTCTCTCTCCATAAGCCAATTCACTAGGAATAACTACTTTCCATTGTGCGCCTTTTGTCATTAACTGCAATATTTGTGTCCATCCTTTTATTACACCACCAACAGGAAATGTAGCTGGCTCGCCTCTTTTTACAGAGTTATCAAATTCAGTTCCATCGATTAAAGTTCCTACGTAATGAACCACAACAGTGTCTTGTGCAGTTGGTTTAATCCCATTAGGATCTCCTGCTTGTAAGATTTCGTACTGAAGTCCGTTCGCGAGGGTGGTAACTTCTTTTCTTGATTTATTAGTCATACAAAAGGCTTCTCCTTTTTCTTTTTGAGCGCCACTTTTCTTTTGAGCGAATGCCTGTAGTTGTTGCTGAAGTGTCATACTTGCTTGTTCTGGGGTTAATAAAGTTGGTTTGTTTTTTAAAACGTCTTCGAGTGCCTTCATCATCATGGGAATATTGATTGCTGAAATGCCTTGTTGTTTCATATTGTTGGCAATATTTATTCCAGCCGCGTAACTAAAGCTGTCTAATCCAGATTTCATTTCAACTACAGGAACATTTGATGACTTATCGCTTTTCTGTGGAGCCTTTTTTACTTGTGAAAAAACACTTGAACAAAAAAGGGAACAAGTAATTAAACAAAAACAAAATTTTTTCATTGCTGACATTTTATGGTTTATAAATAAAAAAAATAATTCAACTTTATTCTTCCCTCATTTCTCTTCCGGTAAGATGGATAAAAACATCTTCTAGATTTGCTGCTTTCATTTGCTTAGGTCTTTCAAAGCCGCTTTCCACTAAATCGTCAATCAGTTTTTCAGGAGTATCCAATTTAATGATTTTTCCTTCATCCATTATTGCTATTCGATCGCAGAGTTGTTCCGCTTCATCCATGTAATGCGTGGTAATAATTACGGTTGTTCCATTCTCCCGAATTTCTCTGATTAAATCCCACAAATTTCTTCTTGCCTGAGGATCCAATCCCGTTGTTGGCTCATCTAAGAATATAATTTTGGGCTGGTTAATTAAAGTTGTGGCAATGGAAAACCGTTGTTTTTGGCCTCCACTCAATTCCTTGGTTTTGCTTTTCGCTTTATCTTCCAGATTCACTTTTTTCAGCAATTCCATGGGATTAACCGACCGATTGTATAACCCACCAAATAGTTTTATCAACTCTATTAAATTCAAACCAGGATAAAAACCTGAAGTTTGCAATTGCACTCCAATAATTTTCTTTATAGCAGAAGGATCTTTCTCTAAATCATACCCATCAACTGTTACAGTTCCGGAAGTCTTGGAACGAAGAGTTTCTATAATTTCTAATGTTGTGGATTTCCCTGCTCCGTTTGGCCCTAACAACCCGAAAATCTCTCCTTCAAAAACATCAAATGAAATTGATTTTACCGCTTGAAAAGTTCCATATTTTTTTACGAGATCCTTGACTGAAATAATTACCTTACTCATTTTTATAATTGCTTGTTCAAATTATTTTGTCTGTTCAAATTCTTCCATCATCGTTTTACTTCCAATAAAGAAAGGCGTACGTTCATGTACTTCTTTAGGTTGTATTTCTAAAATACGTTGTTTACCATCTGTAGCAATACCGCCGGCAATTTCAACAATAAAGGCGAATGGATTACACTCATAAAGTAACCTCAATTTTCCATTCGGCTTTTCAGTAGTACCAGGGTACATAAAAATTCCACCTTTGATCAGATTACGATGCACATCTGCAACCATACTGCCAATATATCTTTGCGTATAAGGCCCACCGGTAGCTTTTGTTTTTTTCTGACATTCGTGAATATATCGTTGTACTTTTTCTTCATACTGAAAGAAATTTCCGTGATTTACTGAATATATTTTTCCGACTTCCGGACATTTGATATCAGGATGACTTAAGGTAAATTCACCCACAGCTTGATCTAAAGTGAAGCCATTCGCGCCTCTTCTGGTGGCATAAACCAACATGGTAGAAGATCCATAAATAATATACCCTGCGGCAACTTGCTTAATTCCTTGTTGCAAAAAATCTGCTGCTGTTGCTGGCTTCCCTAGTTCACTCACTCTGCGAAATACACTAAAAATTGTGCCGATTGATACATTTACATCGATATTACTGCTTCCATCTAATGGGTCAAATAAACATACATATTTTGACTGGTTGCTAATATCATCATCAAAAACGACGATGTCATCCATTTCTTCGCTGCCAATTCCCGCACAACTGATACCATGACGTAAAACGCCCATAAACTGGTTGTTAGCGAAAATATCAAGCTTTTTTACCTCTTCCCCCTGAACATTCATCGTTCCGGCATCACCGAGGATATCTATCAAGCCAGCCTTATTAACCTCAACATGCACACGCTTTGCAGCAAGTCCTATATCTCTTAGCAAACCCGACAACTCCCCTGTAGCATTGGGAAAATCTCTCATCTGCTGAATGGTGAATTCATCAAGTGTTTGAATTTTTCTATTAATAAGCATAAAACTTTTCAAGTTTACAATGAACGAAGGTATTTTTGCACATCAAAAGTAAGGTTTATTCTCATTTTTGTTTTACCCAAAGCAATCAAATTGAAGATTAAACTGCAATTTTACCTATTTATTAAAAATAAGCACAATCAAAATGAAGGTATTCAAGTTTGGAGGAGCCAGTATTAACAGCATTGACAGAATAAAAAACACAGCCAGCATCATTCAATCATTCAAAGGAGAGAAAATCCTGATTGTAGTATCAGCCATGGGAAAAACGACCAATGCACTAGAAAAAGTAGTCAACGCTTTTTTTGAAGGCAGAAAAGAAGAGGCCTTACAACTATTTGAACAACTTAAAAACAACCATCTTGACCTCTTAAAATATCTTATTGTATTAAACTGGCAAAAAGCAGAAAATCAATTAAAAGAATTCTTTACCGAAATAGAATGGCTATTGCATGATAAGCCTGTGAGAAGCTATGATTATTACTATGACCAAATCGT
>CALQJK010000133.1:0-5499 GCA_943330875.1 Chitinophaga pinensis | reverse complement strand
TTATCATGTACCTAAAAGTAGCGAAACGCCTTTTGGGCATAGAATATATTTCTACAATTGTCATAGAAATGCTGGAGATTATATTTGGATGAAAAATAATTTACCCACGGAAATTGACCGTAAAAATATTGGTGTTGATTGGGTTTTTAAATCAAAATGGCACCCTCAAATAGATTAGGAAATATTAAAAGTATATTAAAATGAACTTGTCAAAAGCTGCTTTAAAAAAGATTTCAACTGAGGTGGAAATTCCATCAGATAAGATATTCGAATTGCCTGAAAAGGTGTTGCAATTTGGAACAGGAGTTTTGCTCCGTGCATTGCCTGATTATTATATTGATAAGGCTAATAAAAAAGGTGTTTTTAATGGAAGAGTAGTAGTGGTGAAATCTACAAGCAATGGTGATACTAAAGATTTCGAAAACCAGGATTGTTTATTTACCGTTTGTGAAAAAGGAATTGCTAATGGCAATATTGTTGAAAAGTATATCATCAATGCTTCAATTAGCAGAGTATTAAGTGCAAGTGCAGAGTGGGAAAAAATATTGGAATGTGCCTGCAGTAAGGATATGAGAATAGTAATCTCTAATACTACTGAAGTGGGTATTCAGCTTTTAGAAAACGATGATGTGAATCAACAACCACCTGTTTCATTTCCAGGAAAGCTTCTTGCATTTTTACACAAAAGATATCAAGTATTCAATGGTAGTCCAGAAAGCGGAATGGTTATTATTCCAACAGAGTTGATTGTTGATAATGGTAAAAAACTTCATGATATTGTATTGATACTCGCTAAACAAAATGGTTTGGATGATGCATTTATACATTGGTTACAAAAACACAATGCATTTTGCAGTTCATTAGTGGACAGAATTGTGCCAGGTAAACCTAATGCAGAAGAATTGGGAACAATTGCCGAAAAATTTGGTTACACCGATGAGTTGTATTGTGATAGTGAAGTCTTTAGTTTATGGGCGATTGAAGGGGATGAAAAAATTAAAGAAGCTTTGTCATTCGCACAATGTGATGAAAATGTAGTCATCCAGCCTGATATTAATTTATTCAGAGAGTTGAAATTGCGTTTATTGAATGCCACTCATACTTTCAATTGCGGCTTGGCCTTTCTCTCAGATTTTAATCTCACAAGAGATGCTATGCAAGATGAATCTTATTCAGCGTATGCAAAGCAATTAATGAACTTCGAGATTGCCACTTCAATACCTTGTGAAATTGATGGCGAAATAAAAAGCGATTTTTCTTATAAAGTGTATGAACGTTTTTGCAATCCTTACATCAACCATCAATGGATTAGCATTACTGCTCAATACACTTCAAAGATGAAGATGAGATGTCTGCCATTGATTAAGCAATACTATAAATTATTTAACAAAGTGCCCGTTAGCATGGCGACAGGTTTTGCAGGATTTCTTCTTTTTATGAAGTCGGTCAAATTTGATAATGGTAAATATTGGGGTGAACATAACGGCAAACCTTACCTAATAACAGATGATTCAGCTGGGTATTTTTATGATTGCTGGCAAAAATTTACACCTGCTCAATTGGTTACAGAAGTTGTTAATAATGAGTTGTTATGGGGCGCTGATTTGAAATCAATTAAAGGGTTTGATTTGGCAGTAACTACATTTTTAGAAAAAATGATTGATGAAGGAGTCGTAAAAATAATCGCATCATTGGAAAAGAAAACAGCATTAATATAAATACTGAAAGGGAAATGAAACAGAAAATTTTAAAAGTACATCCTAATGATAATGTAGTTGTTGCTTTAACCAATCTTAAAGCGGGCGAATTAGTTCAATGGGAAAACAAAGAATTTGTAATTAAGGAAGATATTGAATCAAAACACAAGTTTTTTGAATCGGATTTGAAAGTCGGAAGCATAATCATGATGTACGGAGTTATAGTTGGCACTACTCAAATGGATGTTAGCGAAGGACAATGGCTGAATACTACAAACGTAAAGCATGCTACAAGTGATTATGCATGGAAGGATGTGAAAATGGAATGGAATGCCCCGGACGTTTCTGCTTTTGCTAACAGAACTTTCAATGGATATCACAGAAATGACGGACAGGTCGGGACCGCTAATTACTGGTTGTTTATCCCAACAGTTTTCTGTGAAAAAAGAAATATGGATGTCATTCGTGAAGCACTTCACAATGAATTGGGATATGCTGTTACGGATAAATATAAAGCATATACAAAAAGTTTGGTGGAGGCATATAAGAGTAATGCCACAATTGACAACTTAACATTGTCTCCGTCAGTATCAAATAAAAATGATCGTGTGTTTGAAAATGTAGACGGCATTAAATTTTTGAATCATGAGGGTGGTTGTGGAGGTATTCGACAGGACGCCGCCGTATTAAGCAAACTATTGGCAGCTTATGCTAATCATCCTAATGTAGGTGGCGTTACGATTTTGAGTTTGGGATGCCAAAACTTACAAGTGTCCGACTTTGAAATGGATCTCAAGGCATTGAATCCCCATTTTGACAAACCACTTTTTATTTTTGAACAACAGCAATCTCAAAGCGAAGAACAATTGATCTCAAGCGCTATTCAAAAAACTTTCTCTGGGTTGATAGTAATCAATAAATTTAAAAGAGAGCCTGCGCCTTTAAGTAAACTAACGGTAGGCGTTAAGTGCGGAGGGAGTGATGGGTTTAGTGGTATAAGCGCAAATCCATCAGTAGGCTACTGCAGTGATTTGATTGTAGCTTTAGGCGGGAAGGTATTGCTAGCAGAGTTTCCAGAATTGTGTGGTGTTGAACAAGAATTGATAGATCGTTGTGTAGACGAAGCAACCGCGAATAAATTTATTCAGTTGATGAAAAGTTATGAAAAGACTGTAATTAATGCTGGATCCGGGTTTCATATGAATCCCTCACCAGGAAATATTAAAGATGGCTTAATTACCGATGCAATGAAAAGTGCGGGTGCTGCAAAAAAAGGTGGGACATCGCCGATAGTTGAAACCTTAGATTATACAGAAAAAGCCACAAAACCTGGTTTGAATCTTGTATGTACTCCAGGAAATGATGTTGAAGCAACAACTGGAAAAGCTGCCAGTGGCGCAACCCTTATTTTATTTACAACTGGTTTAGGAACGCCTACGGGAAATCCAATTTGTCCAACTATTAAAGTGTCTACAAACAGCAATCTTACTAAACGAATGAACGATATTATTGACATCGATTGTGGCCCTGTTGTGGAAGGAGAAAAAACAATAGAGGAAATGGGAGCCGCGATATTGGAATATTGCATCGAGGCCGCAAGTGGCTATGTAATACCCAAAGCGGTACAACTCAACCAGGATGATTTTATTCCCTGGAAAAGAGGCGTGTCCCTCTAAATAAATGATTAGTTATAAATAAATCAAATAAAAAATGAAACAATTTCTTGACGAAAACTTTTTACTCAAAAATAAAGTTGCAGAACAACTCTATCATGAGTTCGCTAAAGTAATGCCTATTATAGATTATCATAACCATTTGTTACCTGACCAAATTGCAAATGATATCAATTTTAGTAACCTTACTCAAGTTTGGTTGTATGGAGACCATTACAAGTGGAGAGCAATGCGTACGAATGGTATTAATGAAAAATATTGCACGGGCACCGCAGGCGATTACGAAAAATTTGAACAATGGGCGAATACAGTTCCTTATACTTTACGCAACCCTCTTTATCATTGGACACATCTCGAGTTGCAAAGATATTTTTCGGTACAAGAGCTTTTAGATCAGCATAGTGCAAAACGAATTTATGATCAGTGTAATGAGCTTTTACAAACACCTTCCTATTCAGTAAAGGGCTTACTTAAGCAAATGAATGTAAATGTACTTTGTACTACAGATGACCCAATTGACAACCTTTGCCATCATCAAAAAATAAGTGCTGATGACGATGGTACTCAAACAAAAGTTTTTCCTGCTTTCAGACCTGATAAAGCCATGAATGTTGATGAACCTGTATCATTCAATAATTATCTTTCTGCCCTTGAATCCGCATCGAATATCTCCATAACGACTTTCAATGATTATTTAGCTGCATTAAAAAACAGACATGATTATTTTGCTGAAAATAATTGCAATGTAAGTGATCATGGTTTGGAGGAAATTTATGCAGAAGATTATACAACGAATGAAATTGAAAGTATTTTTTCAAAGATTCGTTCTGGAGGCAATTTGTCCAATTTGGAAAACAGGAAATTCAAAAGTGCCATGCTGATTATTCTTGCAGAATGGGATTGGGAAAAAGGGTGGATACAACAATATCATTTAGGAGCAATTAGAAATAATAATTCAAGAATGATGAAGCAATTAGGCGCTGATACTGGATGGGATAGCATTGGCGATTTTTCTCAGGCTAGAGCATTGGCTAAGTTTTTAAATAAATTAGATACAGATAATAAGTTAACCAAAACAATTATTTACAATCTTAATCCCGCAGATAATGAATTGATGGCAACAATGATTGGGAATTTTAATGATGGTTCAATTGCGGGCAAAGTACAGTGGGGTAGTAGCTGGTGGTTTCTTGATCAGAAAGATGGCATGACTAAACAAATAAATGCACTCAGCAATATGGGCTTGTTAAGTCGTTTTATAGGAATGCTTACAGATAGTAGAAGTTTCTTGTCGTATCCTCGTCACGAATATTTCCGCAGAATTTTATGTAATCTCTTTGGTGAAGAAATTGAGAATGGAGAGTTGCCAAATGATATTGCATGGACAGGAAAAGTGATTCAGGATATCTGCTTTAATAACGCTGCAGATTATTTTAACTGGAAAGGAGTATTACAGCCTGAAAAATCGAAAATGATGGGTTAGTTTAAATAAGTTCAATTAGTACAAATAAAAAATGCCAGAGTAATCTGGCATTTTTTATTATAGTTTGAGGATTGTTTCAGAGGTTTGGTAGGTTCAAGACATTTAAAACCCAACCAATCAACTATTTAACTAATTAACCACTTGAACCTCTTGAACGTTTGAAACTAATTCAACTTTTAAACACACTACCTCTGCACTCTTCCACTACCATCCCCTTTCATCAAATCTTTTACCTCGCTTAATGTAGCATGATTCAAATCGCCTGGAATAGTATGTTTTAGTGCGCTTGCTGCTACGCCAAATTCCGCAGCTTCTCCCATTGGCATGCCTGTTGCCAAGCCATAAATCAATCCGCTTGCGAAACTATCGCCACTGCCTACTCTATCAACAATTCTTACGTTGTATTGTTTAGTGTGGTAAAATTCACTCCCATCATAAACTAAAGCGCTCCATCCATTATCGCTTGCACTATGACTTTCTCTTAATGATGAGGCAATGAATTTGAATCCAAACTTTTCTTTCATTTGTTTAAATACATCTTTAAAGCCGTCTAAATCCAATTCACCTTTGGTGACATCGGTGTCTTTTGCTTTGAAACCTAAAGTGGTATCTGCGTCTTCTTCATTGCCGATGCACACCTCTACAT
>CALQJK010000132.1:0-5510 GCA_943330875.1 Chitinophaga pinensis | reverse complement strand
TCAAAAGGCATTCCATCTACAACAAATAGTGCTTGGTTATTTCCTGTAAGTGATTTATACCCTCTCAATACAACATTGGTAGAGCCTCCCATGGTATTGTTTTGTCTTATTTCTAATCCTGCTACTTTTCCGCTAAGATTTGTAACAAAATTGCCAACTCTGTTTTTGTTGACATCGTCTCCTGCAAGTTTTTGTGCAGCATAAGGAAGAGAATTTTTAGATCTGGTAATACCCATTGCCGTAACGATAACTTCTCCCATAACTTTCACCTCATTTGATAGAGAGATGTTCATCAAATTTCCTGTTGGTTTTATATTTTTGGTAACGAAACCAACACCCGAAATTTCAAGCATTTGGCTTCCTTCCTTATTTAAGGTAATACTAAAACTGCCATCGGTTTTGGTAGCAACAGCATTGGTCGATCCTTTTTGTTTGACTGTTATTAAGGAAAGAGGTGAGCCATCTTTTTCATCAATGACCTTACCTTTGATGACTTCTTGTGCAAAGACATAAGCCTGAGCACATAATAGCAAGGTTAGTAGTGTTAAAAGTTTTTTCATAATCTGTAATGATTTTGTAATGAATAGAAGTGCTGGCGAATTTAGTAAAGTTTTATGGTTTTTTAACTGATTTAGTTTTCGTTAAATTAATAACGGCAAACTTATTTAATAAGCCATATAAAGAAAAGGCCTCTTTGATGAAAAAGAGGCTTGAATACCAATAAGGATCAAATTTTATTTGTTCCAAAAGATTATCGCGTCAACATTACACGCAACGATTCAGATTGATTTATTTATGCAATTGATATTAGAGGTATGTATCCAATAAAATTTAGATTGTTTAAATAAAAAGTGTTCCTTGTTGATCCTCTATAATCTGATTTATCAATGAACTTACTCTTAATTCGTCAGCAAATAATTCCAGGCATTGATAAATGCTGTTGTTACAGTTCCGGAAGTTAAAGATATTTTAGGAACCGACATGTCTAAACAAGTTAGATTATGGTTGGGGAAAGGAGCAATACTTATTGCAGGTGTAGCAGAAGTAATCAATCGATGAGAAGTAGTATAAGGAGGTGTGTTTGAATCTATACTAACCGGGGAGCCTGATATTCCCATGTCAGACAATTGCGTTTGCACGTTTGCGTAATTAAATATTTCATCCCTTGTTCTGTTGAAGGAGTAAAACTTTGATACTGCTGTAAGTCCTGTTTGTGTAACCCAAGCTGCGCTTATATTTAAGGCACTATTCCAATCTATTGATGAAAAAAAATTGTCTTATCAACAACAACTTTTTTGGCTATATAAAAAGTATGACCACCACCTTGTGAATGACCGGCAATTACATAAACACGACCCGTTCCATAGGTTGAAGATGCGCACATTACATTTGTGATAGATTGAGTAACGCCGGTCATAAAAAAAATTGAGATTAAAAGTAACCTTAATTAACAATAAACTCATGTGTTTAACATTTTATAAAATGAATAATAAAAATACACATGTGTTAAGCCCTCAAAAGCTGTTTATGATTGCTATATAGTTAATGGTAGGAACCACAACTATTGTAATTCTGTGTACGATATTTTTATTTTAAATAAACACAATACAAAATCTAATTTAGATATTTGTAAAAACACCGATAATGAACCTAAGCATTGAAACACCCGCCTTACTTTTTTCTGCAACTACGCTTATTCTTTTAGCGTATACCAATCGGTTTCTAACTATTGCACAATTAATAAGAGAACTAAAAAAAACGTATAAGAAAGAAGAGAACACTTCTGTTCTTTTAGAAATTAAAAATTTAAACCTTCGATTGACGTTGATACGCACGATGCAATTGATGGGTGTGTTGTGTCTTTTTCTTTCGGTACTTGCGATGCTGATGCTTTTTTTTGAATTGCATTTGATTGCCCTTTATCTTTTTGGCTTCAGCATTTTATGCCTGCTGGTATCTTTAGGGATTTCATTCTGGGAGATTACTATTTCAATTAATGCATTGAAATTGCATTTGAAAGACTTAAATAATTTTGAAGAATAATAGCCTATTGCATTTTAGATACACAAGGCTAAGTTGTCATTATAAATACTTTTCGGATATTCTTTAACTGGTGCCATTATCTTATAATAGTTACATCTCCTTTTAAAACAAGTTTTTTTCCGCTATTAAGTGTGATGTTAAGTATGTAATAATAAGTTCCATCAGGAAGAGGCTTTCCTTTATACGTACCGTTCCAGTTGTTGTGGTATGCAGTTGATTCATACACTTTGTCGCCGTATCTGTTGAAAACATAAGCATCTATATTAGAAGTACAATTTTCACCTGTAACAATCCAATATTCATTTATTCCGTCTCCGTTGGGAGAAAATGCATTTTTTGGTTGAATACAATCAGGTATAACGGTAACTAACACACTATCATAATTGCTACACCCGGAAGGAATTGTAATTGTTAATATATATTGTGTAGTGATGGAAGGCGAGGCGGTAGGATTAAGAATAGTAGAGGTGCTCAATGTACTTGCCGGAGTCCAACAATAATTTCCAGTTGAGCCTGATCCCTGAAGTGTTGTTGTAGTTCCAGCTGAAATACTTACAGGAGGACCGGCATCTACAATAACAGCCTGTGATACTGCAACAGTAAAGGCTCTTGTTGAAATACATCCGTTCAAAGTTCCAGTAATGGTATAATTTGTAGTATTTACAGGAGATAATACAGGGTTGGCCATTGTAGGGTCGCTCACGCCTGTGGCAGGCGTCCATGCATAACTGGTAGTATTGCCTGAAATATTAGGAATGAAACTGCCGCCTTTACAAAGGCTGGTATCCAAACGAGGATTAATCATTGGTGTAATTACCGTGACCGTGAAAGCCTTTGCCAGACTACAGCTCCCGAGTATTGCGTTAAGTGTATAAGTCGTTGTAGTTAATGGAGATAATGTAGGTCCACCAATATTGGGATTACTTACTCCAGGTGAAGACCCCCAATTGTAATTTGTTGCATTACTGATGGTGTTAGCCATAAAAGAAGTACCACTACATATTGTTGTATCAGCAGTAGTTATTAAACTCAAATCATTATTTAAAGTAACCGGCACATTATAAGTGGATATACAGGCATTG
Organism: Chitinophaga pinensis; assembly: GCA_943330875.1. Lineage (GTDB taxonomy): Bacteria > Bacteroidota > Bacteroidia > Chitinophagales > Chitinophagaceae > Ferruginibacter > Ferruginibacter pinensis_G. The sequence goes on along the minus strand of CALQJK010000132.1, from coordinate 2,385 downwards.
GCATCGGTGATGGTAGCGATATAATTACCTGAGCTAAGATTTGTGGCTGTGAGGCCAGTTTGTAACGGTGTAGTATTCCAACTAACGTTATACGGCGCTGCAGATCCTGCTATAACCAAAGTAGCACTGCCATTTACAGCACAAATTGCATTGGTAATTGTGGGCGTTATATTTCTGCTGTTGGCTTTTCCGGAAACAGCAAAGAAGATAGCATTGGGAAATGGTGCATTAGACCCTGCAGTAGTAACATTAGTAAAATTTATTTTTTGCAAAGTTTTGAGTGCATCCCTACAACTCAAAGGAATTTCCAAATAAAACATAGCAGGATTAATAGGAAATGTACTTGCACTAATTACGGGACTTACTCTGTTGCATCTGCCAAAGCCGGCTATTACAATATTGCCTGTAGTAGCAAACCAGTCGCTGATTGTTATATTATTCAAAACATTGGTAGTAGTGCCATCTGTAAAAAATAATTTTACATTTACTAAAGAAGGTCCTTCAGTAGATAAACATAATACCCTAATCTTGCTGAATGCTGCGGCTGTAGTCAATGTTAAATCACCATTTTGACCACGCGGCACAATCAATGCATTGCCGCTACCATAACTCGCCATTTGATAACTTCCGGCAGCATCAGTTATAATGCCATTATCTGGTAATCCGCCTCCACCAAAAGCATTGATACCAGCAAACCCAAGCGTATACATGACATTATTGGAAGCGGGAACAGCATCCATAGCAATAGTAGTCGTAGTTAGCGAACTGTTTCCTGTTTCAGCAATAATATCATGATTAAATCCTCCAATCGAAACAGGAATAAATTGCGCTTTTAAAGAAATTGTTATTATAGCAAAAAACAGGACTAGAAAAGCGTGATATTTTTTATTGCTCATAAAACTGTAGTTTTTAAGTTTTGATCTGAGGAAACCTTTCTAGTCTTTAAATTTAACAATTAAATCCTTCAGCCGCTTTATTTCTTTTCAGAACTAGTGTAAATGGGGTGTTTCCTAAAACTACATGCTATAAAAAATGCTATTGATTACAAAACTTATTCGATTTTGTATGTAGTTTCTTGAAAATCGGATAGCATTGGTTATACAGCCAGATTTTTGAATTACACAAAAAAGCCCTGCTCTTTTAACAGAACAGGGCTTTAATATATTTGTAGTTTTATGGTGAATCAATGCTACTATTACAGCATAAATCAAACTGTTTTATTTAACGCTTGACTACTTTTAATGTTTTTACATTATTCCCTTCGCGTACTTCAACAACATATACACCAGCTTTCAATTCATCACCAAAAGAAAAGATTTTATCAGTACTGAATGAAAAAGATTTTACCAATCTGCCTTGAATGTCAAATACTCTTGCTTTTGCCATTGAAGTCTTACTAGCAAGTAGATTTGATTTCTCTTTTTTCAACACAAGTTTGAATGAATTTGCTGTAGGATTAGGGTATACAGAAACCTCCATTGCTTCTGGAGAAACAGGTGTTGGGGTATTTGTTGATGATGTTTTTGAGAAAGTGCCGCCAACACATCCCGTAGTTACCAGATTTAATCCTCTCGTTTCACTTAAACAACCTAATGTATTTCTTGCCTGAACATAAATAACATCATTACCTGTAGTTGTAGTAAACACCACTCTAATTTTTAGTCCGTTACTACCACTATCAATATATGCTCCATATGGTAACGTCCATGCGTAAGAGATCGCTCCTGTTACAGCTGTTGTAGTATAAGTAACTGGCGTTGATGTAGCAACAGCATTACAGATATTAACTATTCCTGTAAGCGATGATGGCGCTGCAAGTGTCAGCGGAGCTGCTGTTGTAAGCGGAACACTCACCTTTGCCGCTATGCTATAACCACATTTTGATAGATATTGACATAGAACGCTATCGCCTAAAGATGCAGCAGCATCGCTGTTATAACTAACCACGATTACTCTGGAGGAATACAACCCATTTGCATTCATTGAATCTATCGCAAAATTTACTCCTGGATCACCTCCTGCATGTAATCCTGTTCCCGTAAACGACCATACATAAAAATCTGCTGCACCAGCTGTTGCTGTTGCTAAAGGTAGTGGCGGAACCGAATAACGTACCCTTCTTGGACCACATTCACTATTTATTAATTTTGTGGCTGTAACCGCTGTTGGGGCTGCAGGTGCTGCAAATAAAGTTAGCGGAACCTTCACTTTTGCTATCCCGCTAAGGCCTGCGCAAGATACATACCTACATATCACACTATCCGTTGATAATGCAGCTAAGTCACTAACATATCGAACCACGATTACTCTGGAGCGCCACAGATAACCACTTACATCCATTGAATCTATCACATAATTATTATTTCCAAAAGGATCAAGCCCATG
>CALQJK010000131.1:0-5595 GCA_943330875.1 Chitinophaga pinensis | reverse complement strand
TCAAATTAGCATCAATGGCATCTAAGAATTCTTCTGTATACAAATAATGTGCTCCATGAGAAACTTTATTACCATGAATACATACAGCTAAGTCTTTGGTCATTTTGCCGCTTTCAACAGTTTCGATACAAACAGCTTCTAAAGCATTACAAAAATTGATTAACTCCTGATTGTTATCCAATTTCCCACGGAAGGCCAATCCTCTTGTCCATGCAAAAATAGATGCGATAGGATTAGTGCTTGTTGGTTTTCCTGCCTGGTGATCACGAAAGTGACGAGTAACGGTTCCATGAGCAGCTTCTGATTCCATTGTTTTTCCATCAGGTGTAACTAATACGGAAGTCATTAATCCTAATGAACCAAATCCTTGAGCAACAGTATCTGATTGTACATCACCATCATAATTTTTACAAGCCCAAACAAAATTACCATTCCATTTTAAAGCGCTGGCAACCATGTCATCAATCAACCGATGTTCGTAAGTAATACCTGCAGTTTCATAAGCAGCTTTAAATTCATTTTGATAGACTTCTTCAAAGATGTCTTTGAAGCGGCCATCGTATTTTTTTAAGATGGTGTTTTTTGTAGAAAGGTATAAAGGCCATTTTTTACTTAAAGCCATATTGAAACAACTTCTTGCAAAGCCATAAATACTTTCATCAGTATTATACATGGCCATTGCTACACCATCTCCTTTATAATTATACACTTCAAATACTTGTGCTTCTCCTCCGCCTTCTGGAGTGAAAGTCATGGTTAATTTTCCTTTTCCTTTGATAACGGTATCGGTTGCACGATATTGATCGCCAAATGCGTGACGTCCTACAATGATTGGAGCGGTCCAGTTGGTTACCAAACGAGGTACATTTTTCATTACGATGGGCTCTCTGAAAACAGTGCCATCCAAAATGTTACGTATCGTTCCATTTGGACTCTTCCACATTTGCTTTAAACTAAATTCTTTCACACGAGCTTCATCAGGCGTAATCGTAGCACATTTAATTCCCACTCCGCATGCTTTAATGGCATTTGCTGCATCAATAGTTACCTGATCATCAGTTTGATCACGATATTCCATACCCAAATCAAAATATTGAATAGGTACTTCCAAATAAGGAAGAATCAATTTGTCTTTGATAAACTTCCAGATGATGCGAGTCATCTCATCACCGTCTAATTCCACAACGGGGTTTGCTACTTTAATTTTTGACATAGTGCTTAATTTTTGGACTGCGAAGGTAAGTCAAATCTGCGTTTTTGGAAAGTCAAAATTGAATATTATAAAAGAAAAAGGCCTTCCAAATGGAAAGCCTTTAAAGTATAGGAAACATCTTTGTTTATTGACTTCTTCGGATTCTGAAGGTACAGATGATATTATACATAGTAAATGCTGGTCCATTTCCAGTTAGTGTTCCGGTGAAATTGCCGGCTATAAATTGACCAATAGCTCCATATTCTGTAATGTTTACATTAATAGGAGAACTGATAGTTGTAGTATCTTGAATTTGGCTTGTATAAAAGCTATTAAGAACTTGAGTACTTCCAGCGCTTATTCCAGTACCCGTAAAAGTATAGCTGACTGAACCAGATGTTCTGCCTATATTATAAATACCTATCGTTGATGGTGTTACTTGCGGATTAACATACATTAAAAAGCTATCTGCAGGAGCAGTCATTGAATAGGACGTTCCATTCACACTGTAATTAATGTACTGATTAATAGAAATGCCACAAGCCTGAAGATTTTGGATGCTGTTGTTTCCTGAATTGATTGTGTATGGAAGTGGTGTACTTTGTTGTGCGGAAGTTGCGTCTTCGGCAATGAAAGATACAGAAGTGCTGCCACTGCATAGCATTGTTGAAAAGTTATATTGTCCAAGATTATCTAATGTATATCTATAATTGTAATATCCATTCTGCATAACAAGGTATCCATTGGTTACAGGAAGTCCATTGCAATCAGTAACGGTGCCGCTTACATTGGCAGTTGCTGGTCCGGTTATTACAATATTTCCCAGATTGATTGGAGTAGTAGTTGCGGTGAATTGTTGTGAATAGCCTTGTTGTGTGCTATTCCAGTAATAACAAGTAGATCCATAAATCTCAAGAGAATAAAGGGTGTTTGGCGTTACAAATACAGCCACATGCCCTGTAGCATCTGTATATCCTCCAATATGAGACCATGATGATGGCGTTAATGGTCTGATTTCTACATGCGCATTGGCAACAGGATTTCCCGCACTGTCAATAACGTTGAAGGTTAGTGGCACAATAGCGTTTGGTAAATCGCAATTCCAAAAAGAGAAATGACTCACATCGCCTACATAAGTAGATCCAACCTTTGTAGCTGTTCCATCTTCAATCCATAATCCTTTATTTTCATCAAAATACCAAAGCGGAATAGTAGTTGGCGCAGTGGCCATTAATGCTGAAGGTAATGGGAATGTCAATGTCGCTTTTTTGTTGGGAGCAATTTGCAACAATTCACCAGCAGGACTTGTTAATTCAATTGCACACATGCCATAAGTAGTTAGACCTTTAAGCAAACCATTTTTGTCAATGCCTCTCAAATCCCCTGGCATAATTTCGGTCAAATCATTTGCTGTTGGGTTTATCCAAAATGCCGCAACGTTGATTGTTCCGGAATAGGGTGCATTTGTTGCAGCATAGACAACCGCTGTACTTGGAAGAAAAACGCTTAATCCATTAGACAATGTTACATTCCCGCCTGATAGTGCATTTATGCTGCCAGATGTTGTTTTAGGAATTAATTTTATTCTGAAAAAGCTGGCTTTACCTGTTTCAGCCTGGTAGGTTTTAATGCCATTGAAATAGCCGCTCTTTTCAACAGTAACAACAGCAGTAGCCTTAATTACATTGATATCGTTGAATTCAAAATAGCCATATTTATCAGTCGTAGTTGATGTATTACCAAATCTTACAACTGCACCATTTACAGCTGCATCATTTTCATTTGTTACAAATCCTGAAACTGACGAATTTATTCTTGTTGTCAAATCCGGTGGTAAGGAAGGGTCAACAACTGATGTATCATTGTTGTTGTCAATATTTTCGTTTATTTCTTTTTGACATGATGTTATACTGAAAATTGTAATTACAGCAATTATTAACATCGATTTTTTGGTAAAAAAATTAGTCATAGTTATATATTTTTTTGTAAAAAAACAGGTAGTAAATATAATGAAAATTTATAAAAATACCCTTTAGTATTAAAATTCCTTTAATTGTTAGATATTGTCAATACTACAATTAATCCATTCTGAGTCAAACTTCACACTGCTGAACTTCTTGTAAAAATTAATGGCAGGCTCATTCCAATCCAATACTTGCCAATTGATTCCTTTGAATTTCATCTCTTTAGATATTATTATCAATTCATCGAACAGCATTGTTCCAATTCCCTTGTTTCTAAATTTCTCTGTAACAATAATCTCTTCTAAATACATTCGTTGTCCTTTCCAGGTGCTGTATCTAATGTAATACAATGCAAATCCTGCAATTTCTTTTGATTGGTCTTTATGTGTTAATTCGGCTACATAAGACCACCAAACTGGTTTTTCTCCAAATCCACTTTCAACAAAATGATTAATATCTACAGTAACTTGGTCGGGCGCTTTTTCATATGCAGCCAATTCGTGAATGAGTTCCATCATTCGTTCACAATCTTGCTCGACTGCTTTACGGATAATAATGTTCATGAAATTTATGGTAAAATTAATTGTGATCAATCATCGTGTATTCCACACCGTAAGATCCATCGGCAATACTTCCTCCTGTTCCATTTCCATTCGGCTGGTATTCTTTTCTGGAAAATTTTTTATAAACCATGCCAATACCTTGAGCATATTTCTCTTGTGAAAAAACGATTTCACTGTAAGCGTCAGGATTATCAGGTAATCCATCGATCTCATTTCGTTGATTTATAGTTAAAGTGTTGGCCAGTGTGTAATTTCCAACAACTTCTTGTTCGCCAACATTAGAGTAAGTATAATCCCAATTATCGAGATAATTATAAGATGGGTTATTCATGATATAATTGCTGAGATAACTATTGCCCTTCCATGATTTATCATTTCGAATAGGTAATGTCATTTTGATGTATTTCAGATTATCTTCAACAAATTCTATATTAGTTCCTGTATTCAACACCATAAAAGTGGCTTCAGGTCTCCAGGCATCTTGTTGATTTTTCCTGATCAATCTGAATACACGATAAGCAGGCCTTCCAGTATTGTCTGTAATTAAGGAATCTACTTGATACTTCAGCTCATTGGTAATGACAGAGTCTCTCGTGCCAAAAGAAATATAAACTAAGGAATCCAGTTGGTAGGTGATATACTTTCCTGTTTGTAAGGGATAATAATCGTTAAGGCTTGGAGTGGAAAAAGTATCGCTTGGTTTTTCACAAGAAATTAATAATAGCATGCTGCAAATAAAATAGAGAAAGCCGAATGTAAAACTTACTTTTTTATTTTTCATTTTATTAGTCATTTCGTTGAATGATACCACCGCCAATAACATCGTCACCTTCATAAAATACGGCACTTTGACCGGGGGCGACGCCTTTTACATTATCGTAAAATACAACTTTTATACCATTGTCTGTTTGTTGTAAAGTACTCAATGCGCCTTTGTCTTTATACCTGATTTTAGTAACAGCTTCCATGCCTTCAGTTAAACCCTCGTATTTAATCCAGTTGATTTTAGTTACAAATAGTTCTGTTTTGTTGAGATCATTTTCCGTTCCAAGTACAACTGTATTTGTTTCAGGAATAATTTCTGTTACAAATGCGGGTGCACCTAATGCAATGTCAAGTCCTTTTCGTTGTCCGATAGTATAGAAAGGGTAGCCTTTATGTTGCCCCAGGATTTTTCCTGTTTGATCTATAAAATTTCCCCCATTAACTTTTTCTTCTAAACCTTCAACTCTTCGTTTTAGAAATCCTCTGTAATCGTTATCTGGGACAAAGCAAATTTCATAACTCTCATTCTTTTTTGCCAATTCTGGATAACCAAAATCATGAGCCATTTGTCTGATTTCAGTTTTGCGATAAGTACCTAAAGGAAGCAAAGTTCTGCTCAAGAGATCTTGTTGCAATCCCCACAGTGCATAGCTTTGGTCTTTTGTATCATCTTTTCCTTTGCTGATAAAATATCTTCCATTGGTATGTTGATGAATTTGGGCGTAATGACCTGTTGCAATAAAGTCGCATCCCATGGCATCTGCACGTTTCAGCAGCGCACGCCATTTAATATGCGTGTTGCACATCACACAAGGGTTGGGGGTTCTTCCGGCAATATATTCCTCTACAAAATTTTCAATTACAAAATCTCCAAATTCTTCTCGGATATCTAAAATAAAATGAGGAAAACCATGCTCTACTGCAGCTTGGCGGGCATCGTTGAAACTATCAAGGTTACAGCAGCCAGTTTCTTTTTTATTGGTCGTGCCCACACTGGTAGCATAATCCCATGTTTTCATGGTGATACCAATGACTTCATAACCTTCCTTATGAAGCATCAAAGCCGCTACAGTACTGTCTATACCGCCACTCATTGCCATTAATACTTTTC
>CALQJK010000130.1:0-5631 GCA_943330875.1 Chitinophaga pinensis | reverse complement strand
TATTGTATTGAGTTATGCAAAAGCACCGGGATCAACACAATTAAAATATTTAGACAATAAATGGGTCGGTTTATTTTTGGCAAAAGTGGAAGTCTGGGTTTTCGGTCACAAAAAATCAATAATGCTGTTTACCTGTTTGGTAATCATCATTTCCATATTGGGCGTATTAAGGTTAAAAACCATTACCTACATAGTAGATGATTTGCCCAAGACTGATAAAATCTATACCGATTTGAAATTTTTCGAACAGCATTTCAAAGGGATCATGCCGCTTGAAATCGTTATTGATACAAAGAAAAAACATGGGCTTTCAGGAATGAAGTCGCTATCAGTGTTTGAAAAGGTAGATTCTTTATCCAATTATATTGCCAGTAAAAAAGAAATGAATCGTCCACTTAGTGTTGCAGAGGGTTTGAAATTTGCCAAACAAGGATTTTATGATAATGATGCTACTCAATATTTGATGCCGAATTCTTTTGATGGCGCTTTTGTTGGTGAATATCTTAAGCCGGGGAAAGATGCTAAAGTAAAAAACAATTTCGCTAAAATGCTCAACGCTTTTATTGACAAAGACAGGCGTTACACTAGACTTAGCGTAAGTATGGCGGATGTAGGTACAAAAGAATTACCTCTTTTATTAAATGACATTGAGCAAAAAGCGAATTATTATTTTGATTCTAGTCATTATAAAGTGACCTTAACAGGTACAAGTATCACCTTTTTAGAAGGCAGCAAGTTTATTATCAATGGTTTAAAGGAAAGCATTTTTTGGGCTTTTTTACTTATTGCGATTTGTATGCTGTATTTGTTTCGCTCTTTTAGAATATTAATCTGTTCCTTAATTCCCAATTTAATCCCTTTATTGATTACAGCCGGTATAATGGGTTGGGTAGGGGTTCCGCTTAAACCCTCTACGGTATTGGTTTTTAGCGTAGCGCTTGGAATAGCAGTAGATATAACGATTCGCTTTCTAGTGAATTACAGACAAGTATTTCCTGAAGTAAATCATAATGTTGAAATCGCCATTAAAACTACGATTCAACAAACAGGGCTGAGTATTATTTATACATCATTGGTATTAACAGTTGGCTTTATTGTGTTCTGTGCAAGCAGCTTTGGCGGCACTTTTGCTTTAGGATGGTTAACATCAGTTACTTTATTGACGGCGACCCTTACTAATTTAATTGTTTTGCCAGTATTATTGACTTTGTTTAAGAAGTAATTTGATTTAATAATGGCTTTTTCATTGTTATTTCAGTATCGCATATAAAAATTCTTTATTGTCAAAAAAAAAATTATGCTTTTGTTAAAAAAAAATTATGCTATTGTTAAATAGAAGTTATATTTGTGAACAAAAAATAATTAAGCACATGAGAAAAGTAGTATTAATTTTATTAGCCTCAATGTTTACTACACTTAGCCTTTTTGCACAAAAAAAGGTAAGTGGTATTGTAACTGATGCTAACGGTAAGCCATTGGCTAATGTTTCAGTTGTGGTAAAAGGCACTAATATAGGCGCTTCTACAAATGCTGATGGAGTATTTACTTTAACTGTTCCTGAAAATGCTAAAACATTACAGTTTTCTTCTGTAAGTATGGATGCAAAGGAAGTTGCTGTAAGTAGCGGAAATTTTAATGTAAAAATGCAACCTAAGGCTGAAGACCTTGGAGATGTTATTGTTACTGTTCCTTACGGAACAGTTAAGAAAAAAGCTTTTACAGGGGCTGAAAATACTATTACTTCAGCATCTCTTCAAAAGCAACAAGTTACTTCTGTAACTAAAGCGCTTGAAGGACTTATACCAGGCCTTATTGCTACCAATGGTGGTGGTCAGCCAGGGAGCAGTTCTAGCATAAGAATCAGAGGATTCGGTTCTGTAAATGCAAGTAGTTCACCATTATATGTTTTGAATGGTGTGCCTTATGATGGATCTATCGAAGCTATTTCTAGTGATGATATTGAGTCAGTTACAGTATTGAAAGATGCTGCTGCTGCTGCATTATACGGATCTCGTGCTGCTAATGGTGTTATTTTAATTAATACTAAAAAAGGTAAAAAAGGTAAAGCGGTTGTTTCATTAAGTGCTCGTCAGGGCATCATGACTCGCGGTATTCCTGAATACGATAGATTAGCTCCAAAAGAATATTACGAAACTTTTTGGGAGGCCTATCGCAATAGTTATATTACTCAAGGAGCAACGTCTGCAGATGCGGGTGTAGCCGCTTCCGATGTGGTAGCTGGTCCTAATGGATTAGTATATAACGCTTATAATGTTCCAGCTGGAAGTTTAGTTGATCCTGTTACAGGAAAATTAGACCCTAATGCAAAATTATTATGGAATGAATCATGGGAAGATGCTTTGTTCCGTCGCGCGCATCGCTCCAACGTTGCATTAAGTATATCTGGAGCAAGTGACAATGTTGATTATTTCTTTTCTGCAGGATATTTGGATGAAGAAGGGATAGTTAGGAATTCAGGGTTTAAGCGTTATAATTTCCGTTTAGATTTAAATTCTGCTGCAACAAAATGGCTGAACACAGGTATTAATCTGGATGGATCGGTAACTAAACAAAACTCCGTTTTAAGTGGGGGGAGTTATACAAGTAATCCTTTTTATTATTCAAGAGAAATGGGCCCCATATATCCGGTTTACCAACATGACTTAGTTACTGGTGCGATTGTAACAGATGCAAGCGGTCAACCCGTGCTGGATTTTGGTGCCACTAATCAAATGGGAACAAGACCTTATGCACCATTATCAAATTTAAGAGGATCAATAGAATTAGATCAAAATTATAGTGATCTTTTAGGAGGTAATTTGAATACTTATGCAGAGATTAAGTTTTTAAAAGACTTCTCTTTTAAAACTACATTAGGGCTTAATTTATCAGATGTATATTCTACGGACTACTCAAACAATCAATATGGTGATGCGGCTCCTTCTGCTCCGGGTGCATCAGATGGTGGTAGATCTACAAAGTCTTTTTTCAAACAATTGTCATTGACAGCTAACGAAGTATTGACTTGGACAAAACAATTGAGTCTTAATAACATTAAAGTACTTTTGGGGCATGAGAATTATAAATACAGAGGTAATTCTTTATCTGCTGATAAATATGGCTTCCTGTTTCCTGGACAAACTGAATTGGATAATGGTACAGCGTCTAATTCTCCTGCAAGTTCAAGTGAGGACAATCATAGAATTGAAAGTTATTTCGCTAATTTGAATTACGATTATGATCAAAAATATTTAGTATCTGCAAGTTTCCGTTCTGATGGGTCTTCAAGATTCCGTGACGAAGTTCGTTGGGGTAATTTTTATTCAATAGGGTTAGGCTGGAGAATCACACAAGAGAAATTCATGAGTAATGTAAAATGGCTTAATGACTTAAAGTTAAGATTTAGCTATGGACAGCAAGGAAACGAAAATATCGGAGATTATTATCCTTACAGATCATACTACTATGCAACTGGAACAGGAAGTTATAGTCCTCCAACCACTGCAACAAATACTAATCTACAATGGGAAAAAAATAGTGTAATGAACATCGGTCTAGATTTTTCTTTATTTAAAAGAAGACTTTCTGGTACAATTGAGTTGTATAATAAGGTTTCTGATAATTTATTATTTGATGTTCCACTTCCTGCTTCTACCGGTTATTCAAGTGTTACCAAGAATGTTGGAACGATGAGGAATCTAGGTATTGAATTGCAGTTGGGTTATAACGCTATCATGACAAAGAAATTCAATTGGAGAGTTGATCTTAACTTAACGAGCTTTAAAAATGAGATCACCAAATTACCTCCAGGACAACCTTCTGTATCTGGAATTGTAACTGGAACAAAGAAGTTATCTGTTTATCATAGTATTTACGATTTCTGGATGCCAGAATACGCCGGTGTAGATGCTTCTAATGGAGATGCATTATTTTATAAAGATATTTTAGACGCATCAGGAAACGTAACCGGTAAAAAAGTGACTAATGTTTATAATCAGGCAACTTATTATTACCATGGATCAGCTATCCCTAAAATATCTGGAGGGGTTACCAACTCTTTCAATTATAAAAGATTTGATTTATCCGTTTTGTTAACGTTTGCTTATGGTGGATTATTCTACGATGGAAACTATGCTTCATTAATGCATCGTGGTAATGCAGGAACTGCTTGGAGTACAGATATACTTCAAAGATGGCAACATCCAGGAGATGTTACCGTGGTGCCAAGAGTGGAAAATCAAACTGCAGCAACTCAAGAAGGAACGTCTACTAGATTCTTAATGGACGGTTCTTGGTTGAATGTGAAAAATGTAACTTTAAGCTATGCTGTTCCTCAAAGTAAAAAGAATTCTATTATCGGAGGTCTTACTGTTTTTGTAAATTGCGATAATGCATACTTATTCACAGCAAAAAAAGGTATGGATCCACAACGTTCTTTCGCTGGAACTGCAGATGCAACTTATACACCGTTCCGCACTGTTACAGCAGGCTTTACAGTTAATTTAAAATAATAAAATACTTAAAACATATAAACATGAAAAAGAATTATTTAATCACCGCGTTTGTTTTATCTGCTCTTATTTTTTCTGCATGTAGCAAAGAATATTTGGAGACAAGGCCAAGTAACGCTGTAACAGAGCAAGAAATAAATAGTGAAATCGCTTCTATTTATGCAGCTATTGATGGCCAAAATAAAGAGTTGTTCGCTTTCAGTACTAACGGAAGTAATAGAGCCGATGAGTATGGTCAAAAATCAATAGATCTTCAGTCTGATTTGATGGGAAATGATATGGTAGTTCATAGTCAGGGGTATGGTTGGTTTAATTCTACTTATCAATACGTTGAATGGGGAAGAAAAACTAATGGACGTCAATCTGATAATGCTTGGTTCTTTTACTATGACTTAATTAAGCAGTCTAATAAAATACTTGCTGTTATTGATGGTGTAGTAGATGCTACTAATGATGACAAAGAAAATGTTAAAGGACAGGTATTAGGAATCAGAGCTTATGCTTATTACTATCTTGTAAATCTTTTTCAACAAACTTACAAAGGTGGTGAGAGCAAGCCAGGTGTTCCATTATATGTAACTGACGTGACTGAAGGTAAAGGAAGAGGAACAGTTGAGGATGTATATAATCAAATTAAAGCTGATCTTGAAGCTGCAGAAACTTTTTTAGATGGTAAGCCACGTGCTTCAAAAAATAATATGAACGTAGATGTGGTAAGAGGTTTTCGCGCAAGAGTTGCATTAATTCAGGAAGACTGGGCGACTGCAGCTGCAAAAGCTCATCTTGCTGCTATAGATTATCCGTTAATGGATGCAAGTTCTTATATTGCAACTAATGCATTTTCTTCAATTGATAATCCTGAATGGATGTGGGGTTCTTATATAGATGATCAAAATGCTACTATTTACGCTTCTTTTTTCTCGCACATGGATGTTAGCAGATTGGATTATGCATCATTAGGTGGCCAGAAAAAAATCACTGCACAACTTTATGATTTATTACCAGTTTCTGATGTAAGACAACAATGTTGGGTAGCACCCGGGACTGGATCTGATCCTTATGTAGATTATAATCAAGTTAAACATCAACTCCCTGATCCAAGTTCTTGGGCTGCAGATTA
>CALQJK010000129.1:0-5743 GCA_943330875.1 Chitinophaga pinensis | reverse complement strand
TCGGTATCGGGCCAAGCAGTAGTCATACTTTGGGCCCATGGAGAGCTGCACAAAAATTCACGGATTTTTTAAAAGAAAACAATTTGCTTCAAGAAGTGGAATGTATCGAAGTTTTACTTTATGGATCATTGGCAAAGACTGGATTAGGGCATGGAACAGGAATCGCCATTCAATTAGGCCTTAGTGGAGAAGATCCTATAACACTCGAAGTGAATGATGTGGAATCAAAAATTGAAGCTATTAGCATCATGAAAAAACTTCTTCTTGCTGGCATACATGAAATAGATTTTATGCCTTCTGAAGATATAGAATTTCTGTATAGTGAGTCGTTACCTTATCATCCCAATGGCCTTACTTTTTTAGCCTCTTTACACGATGGGAATCATCTGGCAAAAACATACTATTCAGTTGGTGGTGGTTTTGTGGAAGAAGAAGGCGAGATAAATAAAATTCAGGATGAAATTGTGTTGCCCTTTCCCATACAAAAAGCAGATGACCTTTTACATTGGTGTCGCAGTACAGGCATGTCTATCAGCGAAATCGTCTTGGAAAATGAAACTGCATGGAGGGAAGATACCTTAACCAGAAACGGCATTTTAAATATTTGGAAAGTAATGAGTGCTTCAATTTATAAAGGGTGTCATACTAAAGGATATCTTCCTGGAGGATTGAATGTAACCAGAAGAGCATTTGAAATGAATAAAAGAATGTTAGGAGATGCAGTATATCAAAATGATAAAGAGTGGTTGCAAGAGATAAAGTCTTCTATTCACGGCAATAAGTTTCATTACATACTTGATTGTGTAAGTTGTTTTGCATTAGCGGTAAATGAAGAAAACGCATCATTTGGCAGGGTAGTAACAGCCCCTACTAACGGTGCCGCAGGAGTGATACCGGCAGTGTTACAATATTTTATCGCATTTTGTGATGGAGACACTGATGAAAAAATCATACAATTTTTATTAGTAGCTTCTGAGATTGGGAGCATATTCAAAAAAGGCGCAACTATTTCTGCAGCAATGGGAGGTTGTCAGGCAGAGATTGGCGTTAGTAGTGCGATGGCAGCTGCAGCACTAACAGAATGCATGGGTGGCACGCAGCGTCAGGCATTGATGGCTGCTGAAATTGCAATGGAGCATCACTTAGGAATGACTTGCGATCCAATTGGTGGTCTCGTGCAAATTCCATGTATTGAAAGAAATGCAATGGGGGCAATCAAAGCTATTACGGCCAGTCAACTGGCCATGCAAAGCGCTCCTGATTATGCAAAAGTAAGCTTAGATGGTATTGTGAAAACGATGTGGGATACGGCTTTGGATATGAATAGCAAATATAAAGAGACTTCAGAAGGAGGGCTTGCTATTAATATTCCTTTAGGGTTGAGTGAGTGTTAAATTACAGGCCGTATTTTCTTTTCACATCACGATCTGCTTCTCGTTCTTTTATGGTGTTTCTTTTGTCAAAATGTTTTTTTCCTTTCCCTAATCCAATTTCAATTTTGGCTAAGCCTTTTTCACTAAAGAAAATCCTGGTAGGAATAATACTATATCCTTTTTCTTTTATTTTACCAGACAATTTCCTAAGCTCTCTCTTTGTTAATAATAACTTTCTTTCTTGCAATGGCTCGTGATTTGCTAATGTTCCAAATGCATATTCTGAGATATGTAAACTCTTTACAAAAAGTTCTTCTTTATGAAAGACGCAATAACTATCATTGAAACTCACTTTCCCAGCTCTTAAAGATTTGACTTCAGTTCCAGAAAGCACGATGCCCGCAGCGTAAGTTGCTTCGAAATAATATTCAAAATGTGATTTCCTATTGATGAATTCCAATGATATTTTTTTGTAAAGTTAAGCGCTTGGCAATTTGAATCGACAATGATTTTTAGAATTGGGTAACAATATGATTAAAATGCTAGCATATACGTCAACAGTGTAAAAAAGAAAACCAGGGTAGAAACCCCGGTTCGTTTTTAATCCGTACCCTATGAAAACTATCGCAAATGTATATTTACTATTTCATATTGTCAAATAAAAAGTTAAAATTTTAAGACAGCTGGAATGTAATAGAAAAAATATTACATTAGGTTGATGTATAAAGTATTGGAAGAACCCAGCTATTTTTGTTTGTTGTAGATTGTCGAAAAAATCATTTTTGTATGATTTAGATGGTATTAGATGGTGTTATAGCGTAGTCATAAAAATATCTAAAATATTTATTGTAATAAACAGTAAAACAAACTTTTATGAATATTGTTGATTATTTAAGTAGAGATTACTATTCCTTTAAATGAACTACTTTGTGGTACGAACCAATAAAAGAATTGTGTAAGTCATTTGGAATTAAGCGTATTCGCAATATTGCAATATCTCAATATTGCGAATACCACAAACAAGATCATTAAGATTTTGGAAGGAGCTCTTTTCACTTGGAATCGGAAAATAACAACGAGAGTGTATAATGGGATAATTTAATTAAGGATTCGCTTCTGAGTAAAAGCAAGGCCTGTGAAATAAATGATCAAGTTTAATACTTAAAAAGTAGTGACTGAATAGAGTGAAATTAGCATTTGAATAAGGTCAGTAAATTTGATAGTTTCATTTTTAAATCATGGCGATGTATGATTAAATCTAAAAATCCATGTTCTAATAGGAATTCACTGCGTTGGAAACCCGGAGGCAAATCTCGTTTAATGGTTTCTTTTATTACTCTAGGCCCGGCAAATCCAATTAATGCGCCTGGTTCGCCGCAAATAATATCACCGAGCATGGCAAATGATGCAGTTGTTCCTCCAAAAGTAGGGTCTGTACAAAGGGAGATATAAGGTATTTTCGCCTCGCTTAATTGGGTAAGTTTTCCTGATGTTTTGGCTAATTGCATTAATGAAAAAGCGCTTTCCATCATTCTGGCGCCGCCACTTTTATTGATAATCATAAAAGGAATCTTATTGTTAATGCAATAATCGCAGGCTCTTGATATTTTTTCTCCCATTACGCTGCCTAGACTTCCACCAATAAACTCAAAGTCCATACAGGCAACTACCAAGTCTTGGTTATTTACTTTTCCATGAGCTACTGTAATAGAATCGTGGATGTCATTTTTTGCGTAAGTTTCGTCTAGTCGTTTTTGATAAGGCTTCAAATCTACAAACCCTAGGTAATCTTTTGATACTATATTGGAAAACAGCTCTTTATACTCATTCTTGTCAAATAAAATTTCAAAGTAATCTTCGCTACCGATTCGATGGTGATAGTCACATTTTGGACAAACATATTTCAATTCAGACAAGTCTTCTATTGTACAAATATGATTACAAGAGGGGCATTTTGCCCACAATCCTTCAGGAGCATCTTTTTTATCCTTAGTTGATGTTAGAATGCCTTGTTTTTTACGTTTAAACCAATTGCTTTTTTCAGCATCCGCTAATGATTCATCTCCTCCAAGTCTTGCATCGATATCTTCTTCAATTCTCATTTCAGATTATTTTTTGTTAGATAATTTACCTTTATTAAGCAACTGTAATGGATTGATCCAAGTATACATCTTGTATCGCATTCAATAATTCAACACCTTCTTTTACAGGACGCTGAAAAGCTTTACGGCCACTAATCAATCCCATACCACCAGCTCTTTTATTAATTACGGCAGTTGTTACGGCTTCACTCAAATCAGAAGCGCCTTTACTTTCTCCGCCACTGTTGATTAATCCAATGCGGCCCATATAACAATTGGCTACTTGATATCTTGCTAAATCAATAGGATGGTCTGTTGTTAATTTGCTATAAACCAATGGAGATGTTTTACCATGTTTTGTTGCATTGTAACCACCATTATTAGTAGGTAATTTTTGTTTGATAATATCAGCCTGAAGGGTTACGCCCAAGTGATTTGCTTGTCCGGTTAGATCAGCGGATCCATGATAGTCAATGCCATCAACTTTAAATGCATTGTTTCTCAAATAACACCAAAGTACTGTAGCCATCCCTAATTCATGTGCCATTTCAAATGCTGTGGCTACTTCTTGTAATTGTCTCGTACTCTGATCACTTCCCCAATAAATTGTAGCACCAACAGCAGTAGCACCCATATTCCATGCAGATTTTATTTGTCCAAACATAACCTGGTCAAACTTATTTGGGCAGCTCAAAAATTCATTGTGGTTTATTTTAACCATCATTGGAATTTTGTGGGCATATTTTCTACTAACTATACCAAGCACTCCAAATGTTGATGCAACTGCATTACAACCTCCTTCAATAGCAAGTTTTACGATATTTTCAGGATCAAAATAAATAGGATTGGGAGCAAAGGAAGCTCCTGCACTATGTTCAATACCTTGATCAACGGGCAAAATAGACACGTAACCCGTTCCACCAAGTCGGCCATGATTCAACATCCGATTCAAGCTATTTAAAGTCTGGTTATTACGATTGCTATTAACCCAAACATTTTCCAAATGATGAGCAGAGGGTAGATGTATTTGATCTTTACTTATAGTCTTGCATTCATGATTTAATAAGTAATCAGCATCGTTGCCTAAAATGTCAATAATGTTTGCTGCCATAATTTTTAATTTGTGCAAAAATAAGAAACTCCATGATTTTAAGAAAAGATACTTTGTTTAAATCGGATTTGTGTTTAAAATATTGAAATATGCTAAGCTTTTCAACAGTCTGCTGCCATACCAGCTAAATATTTCCCCATTTATTAATGCGATTTTACAATTTGGCAGTTGAATTTGTAATTCCATAAGATGCTTTTCTTTAAATGGATAGGGCTCGCTTGACAACAGCACTATTTCGCATCCACTATCTTGAATTTGTTTGATACTGACTTCCGGATATCTTTTTTGATTTTGAAACATATTTTGAAACCCTGCTTTATGAAGCATATCATTGATGAAG
Organism: Chitinophaga pinensis; assembly: GCA_943330875.1. Lineage (GTDB taxonomy): Bacteria > Bacteroidota > Bacteroidia > Chitinophagales > Chitinophagaceae > Ferruginibacter > Ferruginibacter pinensis_G. The sequence continues at coordinate 838 of CALQJK010000129.1, read as the reverse complement.
GTGTCGCCCCCAATAGTCATGTATGGATCCTTCCAGATTAAATAAACAGCTCTTTTAATAGTTTTGGGGGTTGATATCTGTTCAAAGTCTTTTCTTAATTGATCTATCAAAAAAGTCGCCTCTGTTATTTTATCTGTAATCATGCCAATGTCAAAAATCATTTTTAAAGCGTCTTCAAAATTATTGACATCTGTAAGCCATATAGGAAAATGTTCGGCAAGTGCTTCAATTTGTTCTTTTACATTCTCTTCTTTATTGGCTATAATCAAATCGGGTTGTAACTCCTGAATCTTTTTTTGATTGATTGTTTTTGTACCTCCGATTTTTATTTTATTTTGATGCCATTCCTTTGGATGAATACAAAATTTTGTGATGCCAATTGTTTCGGTATCTAATTCCAAATAGTGTAAGAGCTCCGTTTGTGAGGGGACGAGAGAAATGATTCTTTTCGGTTTTAATTTGAGTTCATTAACAGTTGATAATATCATTCAATAAAAATAATCATAAAAAGAAAAACTCCCACTTTATTTGCTTTTGGCATTTAAAAGTGGGAGTTAGTTTTTTAACCCATTTTACTCAATTTGGTTTTTCAGGTTTGGATTTTACTTTATTGGAAGTAAAATGGTATTCCTGCTTTGAGTACCCATTTCAAAAGAAATGGAATCGGTTTTGTTTTCTACTGGGTCGTTTGGAACCCTTTTGGTTTTTTTTTGGCCATCATCGCTGTTATTGGCAGCATAAGCCGGATATTGGTTTCTTGGTTTTTCGCACATTGTCTTTTTCAAGATAATGTTTAGGATTTGGATTTAGCCATCTTCGCTTTTAAGGGCATAGGCTA
>CALQJK010000128.1:0-5760 GCA_943330875.1 Chitinophaga pinensis | reverse complement strand
TGTAAATAACAAAATAAATAAATTAAAAAATGAGTGCGGAAATGAAGTTATGCTTCATCATCAAAAGAGGTTGTTCTGAAATTGTTTTGTGAGTACACAAACAAAGAGAAAAGAAACCGGCTTTGTGCCGCTGAATACTGTAAAGGTAATATAATTAACCGATTTTCCTAATTTGCTAGGAAGTAGAGATGCTTTAATAACACAAAAAATCAGTTGAAGTGGGGTTGTGTAGCTGATTTTAGTAAGTGTATGAGTTATTCTATATCAGAAATCATTTAGACAAGAGAAAGTTTGGTATTTTCGCTTTAAAAATTCATAAAAAACTAAGAATATGGAAAAAAGCGAAAGTAAATGTCCTTTTTTAGAGGGAAATCTAAAACAAAGTGCAGGAGCTGGTACAAGAAATTATAACTGGTGGCCGAATCAATTAAAATTGAATATTCTTCGTCAACATTCGGCCTTATCTAATCCAATGGGAGAGGGATTTAACTATGCCGAGGAGTTCAAAAGTCTCGATTTGAATGCAGTAAAGAAAGATATTAATGATGTAATGACCACATCTCAGGAATGGTGGCCAGCAGATTATGGACATTATGGACCCTTTTTCATTAGAATGGCCTGGCATAGCGCAGGTACCTATCGTATTGCAGATGGTCGTGGTGGCGCAGGTTCTGGCACTCAAAGGTTTGCACCACTGAATAGTTGGCCTGATAATACTAATCTAGATAAAGCGCGTTTGTTATTATGGCCAATCAAGAAAAAGTATGGTAAGAAAATTTCGTGGGCCGATTTGATGATTCTTGCGGGCAATTGCGCCCTTGAGTCTATGGGATTTGAAACCTTTGGATTCGCCGGAGGCCGGGAGGATGTTTGGGAACCCGAAGAAGATATTTATTGGGGTTCTGAAGGTAAGTGGCTGGATGATAAGCGTTATTCAGGAGACCGTGAGTTGGAGAATCCACTTGCTGCCGTTCAGATGGGTTTGATTTATGTAAATCCAGAAGGTCCTAATGGAAATCCTGATCCTATTGCGGCTGCACGTGATATCCGTGAAACCTTTGGTCGTATGGCGATGAATGACGAAGAAACAGTTGCGCTTATTGCTGGTGGGCACACTTTTGGTAAAACTCATGGTGCTGCAGATCCTGGTAAATATGTTGGACCTGAGCCAGCTGCAGCTAGTATTGAGGAGCAAAGTCAAGGATGGAAAAATTCCTTTGGAACTGGTTCTGCAGGTGATACTATTACAAGTGGACTTGAAGGAGCGTGGACAACAACTCCAACAAAGTGGAGTAATAACTATTTCGAAAATCTTTTTGGTTATGAGTGGGAATTAACAAAGAGTCCTGCAGGTGCACAACAATGGAAACCAAAGGGAAATGCCGGTGCTGGATTGGTTCCTGATGCACATGATGCTTCAAAAAGGCATGCGCCATTTATGCTTACAACCGATATTGCTTTGAGGGTAGATACTGCTTACGAGAAAATATCAAGACGATTCTATGAAAATCCGGACCAATTTGCTGATGCATTCGCTCGCGCCTGGTTTAAGCTTACGCATCGTGATATGGGTCCTTTGACACGTTATCTCGGTGCAGAAGTTCCAAAAGAAATTTTAATTTGGCAAGATCCTATTCCTGCTGTAACTCATCAGGTAATAAATGAACAAGATATCGCTTCGCTGAAAACCAAGCTACTTGCTTCCGGATTGTCGGTATCTCAATTGGTATCCACAGCTTGGGCTTCGGCATCAACCTTCCGTGGTTCTGATAAGCGCGGCGGAGCAAATGGTGCGCGTATTCAACTTGCGCCGCAGCAGTATTGGGAAGTCAATAACCCGGCTCAGCTTTCTACAGTTCTTGATGTTTTTGAAGGCATTAAAAAAGAATTTGATAGTCAGTCTAATAATAAAGCAGTTTCTATGGCTGACTTAATTGTTTTGGGAGGTTGTGCTGGAATTGAACAAGCAGCAAAAAATGCAGGACATACAGTAAAAGTGCCTTTCACAGCAGGACGCGCTGATGCATCTAAAGAACAAACTGATGTGGAGTCATTCGCTGTACTAGAGCCTACTGCAGACGGTTTCAGAAATTACATGAAGAAACAATACACCGTTTCAGCCGAGGAAATGTTAGTAGATAAAGCACAATTGCTAAAGCTTTCAGCTCCGGAAATGACGGTTCTGATTGGTGGTATGCGTGTACTTAACACAAATTTTGACCAGTCTCAACATGGTGTTTTTACCAAACGTCCGGGTGTGCTTACTAACGATTTCTTTGTTAACCTACTTGATTTAGGTATAACCTGGAAGGCCTCGTCTGAACTAACAAACGTGTTTGAAGGGCACGATCGTGTTACAGGGGAATTAAAATGGACAGGAACACGTGTAGATCTTATTTTTGGTTCAAATTCAGAACTTCGAGCTTTGGCTGAGGTTTATGGCTGTGAGGATTCTCAAGAAAAGTTTGTACAGCAATTTGTGGAAGTATGGAATAAAGTAATGAATCTTGATCGTTTTGACCTGATTTAGTAGTTTATATTAGCTCTTTAGAAGCTATATTATTATTCTTTTTTTAAGAGGTGGACCGGTAAAGGCCACCTCTTTTATCATACGGAAGATTCTCACAACAACAGAAAAATTCTTTTATTTTACAAAAACTACTTAATATTGCAGAGCAAACGATTGATAAGAGTTAGCCCGATCTAATCGAATCAACTAATAACACCTAGTACATCAGCACAAATTTTCAACAAAATTCATATTTTAACGTAAGAGCGTAATTTTAAAAGAGCGCATTTTCTAATACTTTATGTACGATTTATCACAATTGAATGACCTGCTCGTTCCGGAATTACTTGACATAGCAGCGCAACAAAAAATTATAACTTCAAAAAAACAATCCAAAGAAGAATTAATTACTCTTATTCTGGACAAACAAGACCATATGGCACAAGAGAAAAAAATAACACCGGATGAAAAACCAAAGAGAAAAAGAATTATTAAAGGATCGACACAAGAAGAAACACCCATAGAAGAAAAACCTGTAGAAGAAATAAAGGAAATGGCTGTTCCCGCAAAACCAAAAAAAGCTGAGCTTGAAAAGAAGCCTATCATCAAAAAAGGAAAGCCTGAATTATTTGAACAAGAAGAGGAGCTTCAGCCTATTACAAGAGAGCAATCAACCATACCTCCAGCAATTGCACAAATGTTACAAGATGAAGACGTGCAACAACCAGAAATAGAACTAGATCAAATTTCAACATCAAATAAAGAGAATAAAACATTTCAGCCACAAAAAAAAGAACCGCCTGTTTTTAATATAGAATTTGATGGAATCGTTTTTGGAGAAGGGGTATTAGAAATGATGCCAGACGGATACGGCTTTTTAAGAAGCAGCGATTATAATTATTTATCCAGCCCGGATGATATTTATGTTTCTCCTTCACAAATAAAACTATTTGGTTTAAAAACTGGTGATACCGTTTACGGATCTGTTCGTCCACCAAAAGAAGGCGAAAAATATTTTGCACTACTAAAAGTAGAAACGATAAACGGAAAAAGTCCCGAAGAAGTAAGAGATCGTGTTCCCTTCGATTACCTAACACCGTTATTCCCATTTGAAAAATTAAATCTTACCACAAAGTCTGATAATTATAGCACTAGAATTATGGATTTGTTTACGCCTATTGGTAAAGGTCAGCGTGGATTAATAGTGGCTCAACCAAAGACGGGTAAAACAATGTTGTTGAAAGAATTAGCAAACGCCATTGCAGAAAATCATCCGGAGTGTTACCTGATGATTGTTCTTGTAGATGAAAGACCGGAAGAGGTAACAGATATGGAACGCAGTGTAAAGGCAGAGGTGATTGCATCAACATTTGATGAGCCTGCAGAAAAGCATGTAAAGGTTTCTATTATTGCCTTACAGAAAGCAAAAAGACTAGTAGAGTGCGGACATGATGTTGTTATTCTGCTTGATTCTATTACGCGTTTGGCAAGAGCTCACAATACAGTTGCACCTTCGAGCGGAAAGGTTTTATCTGGTGGTGTTGAAGCTAATGCGATGCAAAAACCAAAACAATTTTTTGGTGCTGCGCGTAAAATTGAAAACGGCGGATCGTTAACGATAATTGCTACAGCTCTTGTAGATACAGGAAGCAAGATGGATGAGGTTATTTTTGAAGAGTTTAAAGGAACAGGAAATATGGAATTGCAACTTGAACGTAAATTGTCTAACAGAAGAATTTATCCGGCAATTGATATTGTTGCTTCTTCAACAAGAAGAGATGACTTATTGTTGGATAAAGATACTTTCCAAAGAATGTGGGTGCTTCGTAAACATTTAGCAGATATGAATCCGGAAGAGGCGATTAATATGTTGCTTAAAAATATGAAAGGAACAAAAGATAATGCAGAATTTCTGACGTCAATGAATGGCTAAAACAAGTATTATTTTCTGTAAAAAAAGTCGCGGTTTAATATCGCGACTTTTTTATTATGAGTAAAAAAATTTCTTATTAAAGAAGTTTTGCCACACAAGAATCGATTTCTGCAACTGAAGAATAAAGTTGTTCAAAAGATTCAATAATAAAATATTTATCCTGAATAACATCTGTTCTGTAAGGAGTATTCAGAACTGTTTCAATATCAAAATTGATCTTAGTTGTATTTTTATCTATCGCGTGTTTTGTTTCTCCATTAGAAGAAATAATCCCAGCGCCATATATTTTCAATTGATTGCCTTCTTTCATTAATCCAAACTCAATCGTATACCAATAAACCCTGCTCAATAATTGTATAGCAAAAGGGTTTTCGATATAACCCAAGGCAATTTTACCAAAATCTGAAAAGAAGTTGGAATAGCTGCTGTTTGTTAATAATGGAATATGGCCAAATACATCGTGAAACATATCAGGCTCTTCCAAGTAATCAAGTTGTTCCATTGACCTCAACCAACAAGTAGAGGTAAATTTCTTATTAGAAAGACACTCGAAAAATTTATTTTCCGGGCAAAGATTAGGGACAACTTCAATTTCCCAACCAGTAGCTTTTTGTAATAATTTATTTACTTCCAAAAAGTCAGGAATTTTATTATTGCTAAATTGAACGGCATCAATGGCATCTAAATATTCTTTGGAAACTTCAGATTCTAAAATACCCATTTGTCTATTAAACAGTGTTTTCCAAACACTAAAATCTTCTGCGGTGTAATTCGCATAAATCTGTTCTGTAGGTCTTAACATAATTATAAATTATTAAAATGCACAAATAAAGAATCGGAAAACTTTTATCTGGAAGAAAAAAAACTTAAGACCTACAAGATAAAAAAAAAGAAGCATTTTTTAAAATACTAAGAGCTATACCAAACAAAATAGGTTGAAACGTGTTATGAAATAAAAAAAATTATGGAATCAATTAAACATAAAAATATTTTGGTGTTGGGCGCAACCGGTGGTATTGGCTCAATAGTTGTAAAACTTTTAATTAATAGCGGAGGAAATGTTTTTATAGCAGGCAGAAATGAAAAACTGCTTTATGAAATAGCTAATCAGCATAAAATAGATGTAGACGCCTGTTATGTTGGAGACCTCACAGATCAAGAAAATGTATTAGAACTCAAAGAAAAGTATTTAAAAAAATACCCAACCATTGATATGCTTATTAATACTTCAGGAATAGGGATTATCAAAACGACGGATCATCTTTCCGAATCAGATTTTTATAAAACAATAATGGTCAATCTCTTTGCTCCATACCTG
>CALQJK010000127.1:0-5847 GCA_943330875.1 Chitinophaga pinensis | reverse complement strand
GAAAGCATTTACGATATCGTAAAACGCAGAAATATAAAAGACGAACATTTTGAACGCTTCAACTTCGAAGCTTATGGCGGCGTCCCTGTTCTTGGGGTAAACAAGCCTGTTATTATTGGTCATGGCATTTCTCAGTCAAAAGCATTTCACAACATGATTAATATTGCTTGTAAAATGATTGACACTAATCTTACAGAGAAAATAAAAGCCAGTTTCAATACTACTACCGCATAATATTATTTGTATTTCTAATAGATTAAAGCATTATTATACTTGTTCAAAACCACGAATATGGATAATTTAATTGGCGATTCCATTTATTTTAAATTACTTCGTCATTCAAAATTTTATTGACTATTAAAATAATTTTTGCGCATATCATCTGCACCGTTATCATTCAACAAACTTAAAAAACAACAATGAGGAAATCTTACGTGTTATTTTTACTGACTTTATTGTCTTTGACTTCTTATTTTATTATGAGTTGTTCAAAAGATAGTCCTACTACTGGCGGAACTGTGATTTGTACGTTCACATACGATCCCTGGTCTAATTGTGTTAGTAACCAGCAAACAAGAACTTTTACAACCAGCCCAGTTGGTTGTACAGATACACCGCCTCCCGATAGTTTAACAAGAGTATGTACGCCTACTCCAACCAACTGCACATTTACTTATAGTAACTGGAGTACTTGTTTATTGGGGTATCAAGCTAGAACATATACATCCGATCCTACAGGCTGTTCAGGAACTCCTCCGGCGGATAGTTTATCAAGAGTATGTACGATTCCTCCAACCAACTGCACATTTACTTATAGTAGCTGGAGTACTTGTTTATTGGGGTATCAAGCTAGAACATATACATCCATTCCTACAGGCTGTTCAGGACTCCCTCCTACAGATAGCTTAGCAAGAATGTGCACTCCTACTCCTGTTAATTGTACATTCACCTATAGCGCATGGGCTAATTGCAATAATGGAATTCAAGCTAGAACATATACATCCAGTCCTACAGGCTGCACAGGAACACCACCTGCAGATAGTCTTTCAAGAACTTGCTGTCCGACAATTTCATTTACAACAGCAGTAGTTAATGTACTGCCTTGTCCACTAACAAATGGCAGTATAACAGTTACGGCTACTGGCGGAACTGCTCCATACACTTACAATAAAAATAGTGGGGCATTCCAATCAAGTAATATCTTCTCAAACTTAACTGCTGCATCATACACTATCATCGCAAAAGATGCCAATGGTTGCACAAGTAACCCACAAACTATAGCAGTGGGGACATCTACAGCCGGGCCTTTATTTAATCAGGTTAAAAGTATTGTCTCTAGTAATTGCATAAGTTGTCATGGAAATTCAGGTGGTTGCAATTTAAGTACTGATTGCAATATCGTATCCTTTGCTACCAGGATTAATGTAAGATGTGTTACACTGGCTACAATGCCTCCAACTGGCGCTTTGAATACCACTTTAAGAGCTCAAATAACTTCCTGGATAAGTGCAGGAGGAAAATACACCGACTAATATTTTTACAATATTAAAATCACTACAAAATGAACCGGAAAGAATTCTTATCCTCTTTGGGATTTTCCGCAGCAGCATTGGCACTGGCTTCCTGCTTAGGTGGTTGCGAAAAAGAAGAAAATAATAACCCTGCACCTACGGTTGATTTCACCTTTGATAAAACGGATCAGCTGTATGCAGCATTACTCAACCCTGGGGGATATATCTATCTGAATGGAGTTATCATAGCACAAACTACTGCAGGCGTTATTATTGCTGTATCACAATCTTGCACACACGAAGGAGCAACGGTTGAATATCGAGGAAACAACAACATATTCTACTGTCCAAGACATGGTGCAACTTTTAATAATACAGGCGGCGGCGCTACTAGTCCAGCCTCTTCTTCACTAAAACAATACACTGTCACTACAAATGGCAATTCGATTCGTGTGAATGGATAAATAAATGGATTGAGCTTAGCTATTTTAAAACACTCCCGGTTGCGTCAAGTAACCGGGATTTTTATTTGTCATACCAAAGTCATAATTGATGATTTGGGGATAATTAAGACAAGTTGATGACAAAACTTTTTGTAGAAAAACTGAAATTCGCGTCGCAATTCTTTTTATGCAAAAAACATTTTTATTTTATTGTTTTATGGTCAGTTTCCAAATGGCAACTGCTCAAAATGATACGAGTAAAACTTCCTCAAAGACCTTAGATGAAATTGTAGTGACTTCTACCAGAACAGAAACGAAATTGAGTAATGTAGCAGTGCCTACGAACATCATAAATCAAAAGACTATTCAACAAGCAGGATCTCTTCGATTAAAAGATATCCTTCAGGAGCAGGCAGGATTAAATATTACCAACAATGGATTTGGTCAGGGGGTACAAATGCAGGGACTCAGCTCCGATTATACGTTGATTTTATTAAATGGTCAGCCACTTGTAGGAAGAACTTCAGGCGTTCTTGATCTCAATAGAATTGGGATTAATAACATCAAAAAAATCGAAATTGTAAAAGGCCCATCTTCCAGCTTATATGGCTCTGAAGCTATGGCAGGCGTTATCAACATTATTACAGACAATAATTTCACACCTTCATTAGATTTAGGATTAAGATATGGTTTTGGCAATGCTCAAAAAAAATGGATCCTACCTGCTGACAAAACCGCTGCTAAAAATTTCGATTTCAATTTATCAGGCGCTACACAAATCAACAAAACAGGCATTAGATTTTCAAGCGACGCCTATTATATTGATGCAGTTAGTATAAGGCCCTACTCTGCTGTTGTTGCTGCACAACCTATCTGGAGGCTCACCAATCAAATTGATATCAATCAAAAATTATCTTCGTCTACTAATCTTGATGTAAATATCAGAAACAGTTACGATTATTTGAAACAAGATTTTGCTGTAAGTAATTTGGGAACAGTTAGTAATTCTTATGGCAATGAATCCAATAACGACTTGAACATCAACCCAAGTATTACACATGTATTCAACAATAAAATAAAATCATCTTTAAAGCTCTATGCAACGAAATATTCAGGCATACAAAAGCTGTATTTTATTGACAAGCCAGACAGTTCTTACTCAGATGAATTCTACCAAAATTATTACCGTGTTGAAAATCAAACAGATTTTAATTTCAAAAAAAACAGATTAACTATCGGTGCCGGATATAACATAGATGAAGCAAAATCTACCAGATACGATGACGTAAAAAGTAACAAACAAAACACGATTGTTTCTTTGTTTACTCAAAACGAATGGATGCCATCAGCAAAAATAACAGTCATCGCAGGACTTAGATATGATTACAATAAGTTGTTTGCCGCTGCCTTTAGTCCCAAAATGGCTGTACGGTATAAAATCAATAATACTATCTCATTAAATGCCTCCATTGGCAGAGGATTTAAAGCGCCTGATTTCAGACAATTATTTTTAAACTTCACAAACAATGCAGCTGGTGGCTATTCTGTGATTGGAACGATTGATGCCATAAAGATTATTCAACAATTACAAGAGTTAGGTCAGATAGGCGAAATCACTGGCGATTACAATAAACTATCCACATTAAAGCCTGAATTTTCAACTGGAATCAACTTAGGAGGCAATATTAATCTAAATGATAAATTCAAATTTAATTTCAATTTATTCAGAAACGATATTGAAAATCTGATTGATGTAAAACAAGTAGCTGCAAGAACAAATGGCGCACAAATATTCAGCTACATCAATGTAAAAAGAGCATACACGGAAGGATTTGAAGTAGAAGCTACGGCTAAAATCACCAACCAATTTTGGATTTCATCGGGTTATCAATTCCTGCTTACAGCAGACAAAGATGAGTTAGAAAAAGTAAACGCCGGTAAAGTATATACGAGGGATAATGACGGCACAGTAAGACGTCTTCAACCATCGGAATACATTGGCTTATCAAACAGAAGCAAACAGATGGGGAATTTGAAATTCACTTATGAAAACAAAAATTGTTTTGCATCCTTAAGATTAATGTATAAATCTGAATGGTACATCAGTGATCGAGATGGGAATGGCTTAATTGATAAAAATGATGAAAAAGCAAATGGATATTTCTTGTTGAATATTTCTGCTGGTAAAGAAATCAACAACATCGTTTCTTTGAAAGCTGGAATGGACAATGCTACTAATTATCAAGACAACAATTACTTACCAAGCCTTCAATGTAGAACAATTTATATCTCCGCAAATTTTAAACTTAAATAAATAAACCAAAAAACAATTAAAAATGAAAAAAACAATTTTATTTCTTGGCATCACAACCGCGATTATTTTCAGCGCTTGTAAAAAAGACAATAACGACTCTAACAACACTCCGAGCAATTACATCGCTACTTTCAAAACCACTATTTATAATGTATCTGATATGCCGGCAGATACAATCAAAGATGATTACCTTAATTTACCTAACCCACAAAATCCATTTTTAACTTTTACTTTTTATAGTTTAGAAAACAATACAATCGTACCTAATACAGATTCCGCAACAACAAAGTGGGATTTAGCATTTAGCGGAAATAAGATTAGAGTAAATAATGTAACCAGTGGTCCTGGCATTGGAGGTGCATTTGTTTATAATGGTACATTTACTGAACTTCTAGGTGTACCTAAAGATTCGACTTTCAAAGTTGATAACTACCCTTCAACTTATGCTATAACAAAAGCCAGTGACGCCTCTTGGTACCATCTTGATAGCGATGGACAAGGTGGGGGATCAAATTTAATAACTCCAATACCCGGAAGAATTTTAGTAATAAAAACCGCTACAGGTAAATATGCTAAAGTAGAAATTTTAAACTATTACAAAGGCGGGGTTACTCCTGACGCAAATGCTTCAAACACTGTAAAAGCTGATTTACAGAGATTCTATACTTTTAAATATTGTCTTTCTAACTAACGCATATATTTTCTATTAAATCAAAAGCCATTCCCAAAAAGAATGGCTTTTTTTTACGTATAAACTTCTCTGCGTAATCTCGTTTTCTCCTATTCTCAGCAGTAAAATTCTCCTCTCATAAAAACAAGATTGCTGAGTTTTGTAGAGAGAATCAACAAACCATGAACAACAAACAAAAATATCCAAATCAACTAATCAACCAAACAACTAATTAACTAATCGCCCCCTAAACCGCCACATTAAAATCTCTCAGCGCATCATTCAAACTCGTTTTCAAATCTGTACTCGTTTTTCGTTTGCCAATAATCAACGCGCAACTCACATTATAATCGCCCGCAGGGAATGTTTTTGTATAACTACCGGGAATGACTACACTACGTTCAGGGATATACCCTTTTGTTTCAATGGGTTCTGGTCCGCTAACATCAATTATTTTTGTAGACTGCGTAAGTACTACATTAGCGCCTAATACTGCTTCCTTTCCCACCCTTACTCCTTCTACTACAATACAACGACTCCCTATAAAACAACCGTCTTCAATAATTACAGGGCTTGCCTGCAAGGGCTCCAATACACCGCCAATACCTACACCACCGCTAAGGTGTACATGCTTGCCAATTTGAGCACAACTTCCTACCGTTGCCCAAGTGTCCACCATTGTACCTTCATCCACAAAAGCCCCTATGTTTACATAAGAGGGCATCAGCACCACATTCTTGGCTAAATAAGCTCCATATCTGGCTACCGCATGAGGAACAGCACGAACACCCAATTCTTTATAATTGGATTTCAATTTCATTTTATCGTAAAATTCAAATGGAGGCAAGGAATGTGTCTCCATTGGCTGAATAGCAAAATACATCAGAATGGCCTGTTTTACCCATTCAT
>CALQJK010000126.1:0-5876 GCA_943330875.1 Chitinophaga pinensis | reverse complement strand
CTCTTCAAAATAGACTCTTTTAACCCTTTGTGAAATGTTAGTCAAAATTTCATACGGTATCGTTGCTGCCCAATTTGCAAGATCTGAAACGGCTAAATTTTCTCCGAAAACAATAACTTCATCTCCTTCCACTGCAGGCACATCTGTTATATCCAACATGGTCATATCCATACAAACATTCCCAATCACAGGAACAAGTTGCCCATTTAACAACATTTTTCCATTGCCATTCCCCAGCACTCTTGGATAGCCATCCGCATACCCAATTCTTACCGTTGCCACGCTGGAATCTCGTTTCAGCACTCCTGCTCTTCCATAACCAACGGTATCTCCTTGCTTTAAATTCTTTATTTGAGCAATCGTAGTTTTTAAAGTCGTGACATTTTGCAAATCGAGTTGCTGGTCTACTCCATACAAACCTATGCCCAGCCTCACCATATCAAATTGAAATTGCGGATGTCGGTGAATAGCAGAAGTATTAGCAATATGGCGAATAAATTTATATCCAATAGCCTGTTCAATACGATCAGACATTTCTGTAAATAAGACTCCTTGATAAGCGGTATAGTCATCATGAGTCTTGCTATCGCTTCCAACTAAATGAGAAAAAACAGACTTTACATTTAATGCCTCTTGATTTGTAAGCATGCTGACCAATTGACTGATCTCCTCTTTTACAAAACCAAGACGATGCATTCCAGTGTCTACTTTCAAGTGGATAGGATATGCACTAATGTTATGTTGAGCAATATAATTTTTAAAAGCTGTCAATATACTCAAGGAATAAATTTCCGGCTCCAATTGATACTGAATCAAATTATCGAATGACATATTGGTAGCATTCATAACCATGATGGGCAGACGAATGCCGGCCTTTCGCAATTCAACACCTTCATCCGTATAAGCAACTGCAAGATATTCGACACCTTCCTGTTGCAATAGATTGGCAATTTCAGCACTGCCGCTACCATAACTAAAGGCCTTTACCATTGCCATCAACTTTACGTCTTTATTAAGTTGCTGGCGATAAATTTTTAAATTATTTCTAAGTGCATTGAGATTAATTTCAAGAACAGTATCGTGTATTTTTTGTTCTAATACCGCATTTATTTTTTCAAATTGAAAAACACGGGCACCTTTCAATAAAATAATTTCATCATGAAATTTTTGTTGGTGGACATCATTTAAAAATGCAGCTGTGGAAGCAAAAAAATGCTTCTCCGGAATAGCATGGAATTCATGCTGGAAAGCAGATACATCGTGACCTATACCAATAAATCGATTGACCTTTTTATTAGCAATAAGCCCGGCTATATTTTTATATAATTGTTCATTTGAAATGCCTGATTGTAAAATATCACTAATGATAACTGTCTTTTTAGCATGAGCATCTTGTTGAGATAAAAAATCTAAAGCAATTTTCAACGAATCAATATCTGCACTATAACTATCATTAATAATTTTGCATTGATGATTTCCTTGTTTCAATTCCAACCTCATTGCAATAGGGCGAAGGTTTTTCATGCACTCCACAATAACGGAAATATCCATTTGCAAATAAAGTAAAGTGGCACAACAAGTCATGGCATTAAACACAGCAGCTTCATCTAAAAATGGTATGGAGAAATTAAAATCTCTCCCTTTATAGGTGCAATATAAAAAAGTGGAATCAGTCTTTTTTTGGACTTCTTTAATTTTAAGATCAGCGTCATGGTGTTTACTCCAGGAAAACAATTGTATACTTTTTTCTTTAAAAAAAGAAGTAACACAAGAATTTACCAAGTCGTTATCTGAACAATAGATAAGTGCTTTGCTATTTGAAAACAAATGCAATTTCTCCATTATTTTTGTTGTCATGCTTTCAAAGCCTTCTGCATGGGCATCTCCAACAAATCCTAAAATGCCGATATCAGGATTAATTACCTGTTGAAGTTGCTTCATCTCTCCTACCCGGGATATCCCTGCCTCAAATATTGCTAAGCTATGCGTTGGTTTCATTTGCCACACACTAAGCGGAACACCGATTTGAGAGTTGTAACTCTTAGGACTTCGAACGATATTAAATTTTGCTATAAGAGATTGAAAAAGCCACTCTTTAATGATTGTTTTGCCATTGCTACCTGTAATTCCAATCACAGGATACTTGAATTGATTTCTATGAAAGGCAACCAGATTTTGTAAGGCTGATAATGCATCTGGGACCATTAAAAAATTCGCTTCGGGATACATTACCAATTCATCAACAATAAAACTATCATCAACAACAAAATTCCTAACTCCTTCTCCGTAAAGTCCGGAAATAAAAACAGCCCCATTTCTTATGGGTCCTTTTAGTGCAAAAAACAACGTTGTTTCAGGAAAAACAATTCGTCTGCTATCTAATAAAATATGCTCAATAGCATCGTCATTTTTCTGTTGCAAAATTTTTGCATGAACGATGTTTGAAATATTTGAAATACTGGAGCTATACAAATTTTGTTCTTTTAATAATTATTGAATGTCTTTCGGAGTACCTTTCTTTTGGTGGTAAACTGAATATACAATCGATCCTGCAATACAGGCTAAAATAACCAATAAGGACAGCAGCACTTGAAATTCTTTATCAATATACAGATTAATCCATTTCTCCGTGAGCATTTTTACACCAATGAAAACTAATACAATCGCAATACCCTGTTGCAAATAATCAAATTTGGAAACGGCACCTCGTAATAAAAAAAACAAACTTCTCAAACCCAATACGGCGAAGGTATTAGACGTGTAAATAATCAGCTTGTCTCTTGAAATACCCATTACTGCTGGGATGGAATCCAATGCAAAAACAACATCTATAGTAGCCAATAAAACAACTACCACAAAAAGACTGGTGTAAACTGGCCGACCATTTTCTTTGATAATAAACTTACCGTTACCATCATGATTCGCTATCGGCAAAAAGCGTCTTAAAAACTTATATACTTTAGACTCCTGAGGATCAAACTCTTCCTCTTCTGTAGATGTAAACATTTTATAGCCAGTATACAAGAGAAAAATCGCAAACAAATAAAGTATCCAACTGAATTGATCAACCAATGCAACACCGATTGTAATAAAAATAATTCTGAGCAGGATCGCCATCAATATACCAATGAGTAAAACTCTGCCATAAAACTTTTCACGCACTTTAAAAGCTGAAAAAATAATAATAAAAACAAAGATATTATCGATACTTAAACTCCATTCCATAACATAGGCACTTAGATACTCCAAGGCATGTTTGCGATCTTGTTTAAACCACAAGAAAACAAAAAAACCAATGGCAAGAGTTACCCAAAATAAGGTTTGAAATAATGCTTTTTTGATGGTAATGACCGTGTTCTTTTTACTTAGCAAGCCCAGATCTAACGCCAATGCCACTGCAATAACCAGCGCAAATACAAGATATGTGACTTTGGTAATTTCCATTTTTTGAGCCTAAGAAGTATATTGTTTTTTTCTACTCCAGGAAAAAATTATAGCGAACAATACTAAAGCAATTATTGGCAGTAAAATATTCAGCAGCTGCCAATAAAATTTATCATCGTTCACCTTTTTGTTGTCCAACAACCGCGCTACATATTCCTTTCCTTTCGCTTCACTGAGTCCATTTTCGTCTATCAAATAATCCAATGAATTTAATAAGAAATCTTTGTTAGCAAATGGGAATTGGCGTTGTGATCCAAAAGTAAAAGCATTCATCCCCATTGATAAAGGCTGGTTTCCTTTTGCCATTTCATTCATGACCATATCTCCATCTCCAACCACAATCATTTTATTATCATCAATACAAGCAGGTGAAAAAGTTAATCCGCTTTTTTGAAGAGCATCTTTCATTTCGGTTGAAAGTCTGTTTGCAAAAAAGGATTTGAATTTTCCTTCGAGCAATACAGCGACAGGTATATTTGCCTTTTTAAATTTTTCATCTTCAGGAGCCGTGCTGTTTTCTTTACCACTTATTAGGGCAGGAGTAGCAATGATTCTAGAATTAACGGACGTCTGTAATAAAATAGTTTTTTTGATTCCTTCGACCTCAATAGTATCCAATGAGTTTGTAAACCTACCTGAAACAAAGCCAAGATTTTTGTTAATAGGATGATTATTGGAAGATTCCAAAACAGGAAAATAATTCCATGGCAAAAATTCAAACTGTCCATTTCCATTAACATCGAAAGGAAGATAATCACATTGCAAATCCATAACCAAATTAGTATTGATACGTACGCCATATCTGAATAAAAGATCTTTCAAATTTAATTCTCTATCATAAGCCACCACTTCATTTTTTATTTTGAGACTATCCATTTCTGCATTCAGCTCGTCAATAAAAAACAATATTTTTCCGCCCTGCATGACGTACTGATCCAATTTTAATTTTTCCTGTTCTGTAAAAGCAAGTGTAGGCTTTACTATCAACAAGGCTTTAAAGTCGGAAGGGATGAAATTTTGAACATCAATATTTACAAGAGATAAATTATAGTTAGGCTTCAATACTACTTCAGCAAGATCATAAACGTTGTAATCCATTGGCTCCCCATTTCCAATGGCATATCCTATTTTTATTTTTTGTTCTTGTTTAATTTTCGCAATGGCATTCCCAAAATTGAATTCGAGCATGGCTTCCGCGTTGTTTAATTCCTGAAAACTAATCAGTGGAGTCTTGCCTTTATAGAGTTCTACCGGAAGTGTTCTTTCTTTATAATGAACCAACGCGAATGGATAAACGTTTTGTTGCTCCTGTCCATCTTTTACTTGCGCAGTTAAATTGATTGGGAATAAACCCATTGCTGACAAGGTATCACTGTAAGCAATTTCAGTTCCTTCCACTTTATCATTAGGAGAAATAAAATGATATTGAATTTTATTGCCCACAACTCCTTGAAATTCTCTTAATAAATCTTCAGCGCTTGAAGCTAATTTTTTAAATCCGCTTGGATAATTTCCTTTTAGGAATACATCAATGGTAATTTTATCATCAACGTTCTCTAATAAAGACTTTGTTGTTTTACTTAAGGTGAATCTTTTTTCACTTGTGAAATCAATCCGTGTATGATGCAGTGAAGCAATGAAATTGATGCCAATTAAAATAAGTAACACCACGAAAGTGCCTAAACTACCACGAAATATTTTTTTGACAATGCGCATTACTTTTTTTTACTCAATTTTTTTTGGGTGATAAAAAGAAAAAAATAGATGATACTTAAAAAATATATCGCATCTCTGGTATCTAGAACACCTCTGCTCATGCTTCTATAATGGAAGTCTATACCGAGCATTTCTATGTAATAATCTGCTGAGCCTTGAAATACGGATAATTTACTCAAGGCATTAAAACCAAAATACAAAACAAGACAGGAAAAAGCGCTTACCAGAAAAGCAACAACTGCATTTGGGGTTAAACTGCTGCAACAAATGCCTATTGCCGCAAAAACGGCGCTCAAAAAAATCGATCCAATGTAACTTCCTAAAATACCCCCTGCATCAATATTCCCAGTGGCACTTAGCGATTTGATGGTAATTACATAAATAATTGTTGGTAAAAGTGCTAATAATAGGATGAGCAATACTGAAAAGTACTTTCCGAGGATGATTTGTCTGGATCTAAGCGGCTTAGTTGCCAGAATTTCATAAGTCCCGGCTTTAAACTCATCAGAAAAAGAACGCATGGTAATAGCAGGAACCAGAAACAGGAGTATCCAAGGCGATAAATCAAATAATTTATCAAGATTTGCATAGCCATAATCTAAAATACTGCTATCCTGCAGCACAAAGAGAAATACGCCATTAATCAGTAGAAACAGGACAATTGCGATAATTCCGGTAAGATTTCCGAAAAAATGAGCGAATTCCTTTTTACAAAT
>CALQJK010000125.1:0-5879 GCA_943330875.1 Chitinophaga pinensis | reverse complement strand
CGTACAAGAGATATTCAAATGTATATCAATAGCCCAGGAGGAAGCGTGTATGCTGGCTTAGGCATGTATGATACGATGCAATTTATTACACCCGACATTGCAACAATTTGTACAGGAATGGCAGCAAGTATGGGCGCAGTATTAATGTGCGCAGGTGCAAAAGGGAAACGTACCGCATTAAAGCATAGTCGTGTGATGATGCACCAGCCTAGCTCAGGTGCGGGCGGACAAGCAACTGACATTGAAATAACGGTGAACGAGATACGAAAAATAAAAAAAGAATTGTATGATATTATTGCACATCATACCAATCAGCCAGTAGAAAAAGTAGCCCAAGATTGTGACAGAGATTATTGGATGACATCAACTGAAGCAAAAGAATATGGTTTGGTTGACGAAGTGCTTATCATGAATCCAAGAAAGAATAAAAAAGATTAATCAGCTCTATAAAATTTAATTATGCGTAATAACTATATACACTTAGAAGAAGAATCTCCAATGGAGATGCCTGAAAATCCAATGGAAAAAATGATGAGTGGTTGGATGTTTGATAAAAAATTCATCGAACAACGTAAAGTTTTTTTATGGGGAGTTGTAGATGATAAAAGCTCAAAAGAAATAACGGATCGCTTACTTTATCTGGAAGCGATTAATCCAGGAAAAGAAATAACTTTTTATATCAATAGCCCGGGAGGTGTTGTTACAAGTGGAATGGTCATTTACGATACCATGCAAATGATTAGTTCTCCTGTATCAACTGTCTGTATGGGAATGGCAGCAAGTATGGGAAGCATACTATTGAGTGGCGGTGCAAAAGGAAAGCGTTTCATTTTTCCTCACGGAGAAGTGATGATTCACCAGCCAAGTGGCGGAGGACGTGGCACAAGCGCAGACTTAGAAATCATGGCTGTTCAAATGCAAAAAACAAAAGAAATGGGTGCAAAAATTCTTGCAGAAAATTGTGGCCAGACTTTTGAAAAAGTAATGAAAGATTTCAACAGAGATTATTGGATGAATGCTGAAGAATCTATAAAATATGGCATTGTAGATAAATTGCTTAAAAAATTATAATTCCATTTTAAACATACTATTTTGAAGCCCTGCCATGCGGGGCTTTTATTATTTTAAATTTTACCCAAAAAAAATAAATATTATACTTCAAAATGGAGGTATAAATAGTCCTTCTTAATATGGTTTAGTATCTTTGTCGCCTAATTAATTTTTCAAGGCATTTCAAAAGGTATAAAATGGCTAAACAACAAACATTACATTGTTCTTTTTGCGGTCGTCATCGCGAAGAAGTTAAAATGTTAATCGCAGGACAAGATGGTCATATTTGTGAAAATTGTGTTGAACATGCCAATGAAATTATTGCCCAGGAGCTTCCCGCAAAAAGCAATAATCCTGCATCATTATCCAATAAACTAACGATTCAAAAACCGATTGACATCAAAAAGTTTCTGGATGAATATGTAATTGGTCAGAACGATGCTAAAAAAGTATTAGCAGTGGCTGTATACAATCATTATAAAAGATTAAATCAAAAAATAGAAAATGATGTTGAAATAGAAAAAAGCAACATTATCATGGTGGGTGAAACTGGAACCGGAAAAACATTATTAGCAAAATCAATTGCAAGAATGTTGAACGTTCCTTTTGCAATCGTTGATGCAACTGTATTTACAGAAGCAGGATATGTTGGCGAAGATGTTGAAAGTATGCTAACAAGGTTATTACAATCCTGCAATTACGATGTTCCTTCTGCTGAACGTGGCATTGTATACATAGATGAGATTGATAAAATTGCCCGTAAAAGCGATAACCCTTCTATAACAAGAGATGTGAGTGGAGAAGGCGTTCAGCAAGGCCTTTTGAAATTATTGGAAGGAAGTGATGTGATGGTGCCTCCTCAGGGCGGACGAAAACATCCCGAACAGAAACTGGTTAAAGTTAACACTCAAAATATTCTCTTTATTTGTGGCGGCGCTTTTAATGGTATCGATCGTATCATAGCCAAAAGAGTAAATACCAATTCGATTGGATTCAATGTTAATAAAGAATTACAGGAGTATCAACACAATAATTTATTGCAGTTTGTAAATTCAGTAGACCTGAAACAATTTGGACTTATTCCTGAGTTACTGGGTCGTCTGCCTGTAGTTACTTATTTGAATCCACTAGATGCATATACCTTACGCACCATTCTTACGGAGCCTAAAAATGCACTCATCAAACAGTTCACAAGATTATTTGAGTTAGAAGGAATAAAGCTTTCATTCGAAACAGCTGTGTTTGATTTCATGGTGCAAAAAGCATTGGAATATAAATTAGGCGCCAGAGGATTGAGAAGTATTTGTGAAGGAATATTAACGGATGCCATGTATGAATTGCCTTCTCAGGAAGTTACTGAGTTTAAGGTAACCTTGGAATACGCAGAACAAAAATTCAGCACCACTAAATTAAGTTTGCTTAAAGTAGCATAAACTTATTTTGTAAATACAAAAGACTTTTTGTCGGGTACTTTTCGGAAATACATGATATGCATTATAAATTGCAGAAAACTATTTCCAAAAATTGCATCACTAATTGTTTAATTTTATAGTTCAGAATTCACAAATAAACTTTAATTCAAAATGGTAGATGTAATATTGGGCTTACAGTGGGGAGATGAAGGGAAAGGAAAAATTGTAGATTATTTCGCCAAAAATTATGATGTCATTGCAAGATTTCAAGGTGGTCCAAATGCAGGTCATACTTTATATGTCAATGGCAGTAAAATAGTTTTACATCAAATCCCAAGTGGAATTTTTCACGAAGACAAAATCAATTTAATTGGCAACGGTGTTGTGTTGGATCCTATCACACTAAAAAAGGAGTGCGAAGCTGTTGCAAGTTTTGGAGTTGATTATAGAAAAAATTTATTTATCAGTGAAAGAACCCATCTTATTTTACCCACGCACCGAGCTTTAGACAAAGCAAGTGAAGTATCAAAAGGACAAGATAAAATCGGAAGTACTTTAAAAGGCATTGGGCCTGCTTATATGGACAAAACAGGCCGCAATGGTCTTAGAGTAGGGGATTTACTGGATAAGACTTTTATAACCCAGTATATCAAGTTGAGAACGAAACACCAAATATTATTGGATAATTTTAATTTTCAAGAAGATATTACCACCTGGGAAGAAGAATTTTTCGATGCCATTGAATTTTTACGCGGCTTAAATATTGTCAACGGAGAATATTTTATCAATGAAAAGATAAATAAGGGGATGCGTATCTTGGCAGAAGGCGCACAGGGAAGTATGTTAGACGTTGATTTTGGAACCTTCCCATTTGTAACTAGTAGTAATACGATTTCAGCGGGTGTTTGTTCCGGGCTTGGTATTGCTCCGCAAAAAATAAAAGAGGTTATTGGTATTACAAAAGCCTATTGCACTCGAGTTGGAAGCGGGCCATTTCCAACCGAATTAATGGATGCTACCGGTGATTTTTTAAGAAATGCAGGTAACGAGTTTGGAAGTACAACAGGCAGACCTCGTCGTTGTGGTTGGATGGATTTAGTTGCGCTGCAATTCGCATGTATGATCAATGGCGTGACACAAATTGTAATGACAAAAGCTGATATCTTGGATGCTTTAGAGGAATTAAAGGTTTGTACATCTTATACGATAAATGGAATAGAAACAAATCAAGTTCCTTTTCAAATGAACAAATTGAATATCAATCCCAACTATGAGATTTTTAATGGTTGGAATACGGATATTTCAAATCTTAATAGTTTTGAAAGTTCCCCAAACGAAATGAAAAAATATATTGAGTATATAAATAAATTCCTGGCCATACCTGTTAAATTTATAAGTAATGGCCCGGCAAGAGACCAAATTATTTTAGCATAAAAAATATTTTAAAAAAAAGTGTAAAAATATTTGGCTATTTGAAAATCTCTTGGAAATTTTACATCTCTAATCCTATTTAGTTATGGCACCAAAATCAGAAAACGAAAAAAAGACACCTGCGAAAAAAGCAGCTGCACCCAAAAAGAGTGTTGCGAAAAAAACAACGACAAAGTCAACGTCTGATGAAGACATTGATGATGATGATTTCGAAGAAACACCGAAAGGAAAAACATCTAAAACAAGCGCCAAGAAAAAAGGCGATGATGACGACGATGATGATGACGACGACGTAGATGTAAAAGATGATTGGGAAAAATCAGAAGATGAGGATAGCTGGGATCCTGACTTTGAAGAATTTGATATTCCAAAATCAAAAACAAAAAAAGCAACTGGAAAAAAGCCTGCAAAGTCTGAGGACGATTTCGGAGCTGAAGATGATTTCAAAGATTTGGATCTTTTCAATGATGATATGGGTGATGGTGGTTTTGATGATGATGATTTTTAATCAAATCTGTGAATAAAAAAAATAGCACTTTCGTTGTAAAAAATACACAAGCCTTTAAAAACAAAATGTTGAATTGGGTTATACCGTTCAACATTTTTTGTTTATTGGACAATAATAATTACCATTTTGAAAGTCCTGCATTTGAATGTTTATTGGCTGCAGATGCCATGGATGCTATTCAATTAACACATGCTACAGCATTTTCTGAGCTTAAGCAATTTTCTACAGCGCACCCAGGTTGGTTATTTGGTCATCTTAATTATCCTTCCATAAAAAAAGATGCATCCTATTTTCCTGATGGATTTTTTTTTATTCCTAGATATATCATTAGGCTTTCAAAAGAATCAGTAAGCATTGAAGCTCAAGGAACTTCTCCTGAAAAAATATTTGAAGAAATTGAAGCGCAATCAGATGAGATTGGATCTGTAAAAAAATCAACCATTGCTATTAAAAATAAAACTTCTGAAAAAGAGTATTACCAGAAGCTTACTTCCATTAAGCAACACTTGCAAAGAGGCGATTGTTATGAATTGAATTTTTGTCAGGAGTTCTTTGCTGAAAATGTTACATTGGATCCGCTTGCTGTTTTTTATACACTCAATAAAATTTCTCCTAATCCCTTCGCAGCTTTTTACAAAATTCAGGATAAGTATTGCGCTTGCGCAAGCCCGGAAAGATTTATAAAAAAATCTGGAACAACTATAATATCACAGCCCATAAAGGGAACGAGTAAACGCTATTCAGCAGACTTGATAAAAGACCAGGCGTCAAAAGCATATCTAGAGACGAGCCCAAAAGAAAAAAGTGAGAATGTCATGATTGTGGATCTGGTAAGAAACGATCTCAGTAAAATCTGTACGGAAGGTTCTGTAGCAGTAAAAGAGTTATGTAGTATTTACAGCTTCCCTCAAGTGCACCAAATGATCAGTACCATAACAGGAACGGTTCATTGTGATACGCACTGGACGGACATTATGGAGGCCTGTTATCCAATGGGTTCTATGACTGGCGCTCCCAAAAAAAGAGTGATGGAATTAATTGAACAATATGAGGACACGCCGAGAGGGTTATTCTCCGGAACAATTGGATATGTAACACCCGAAGGAGACTTTGATTTTAATGTAGTGATTCGAAGTTTATTTTACAATGAAACAGCAAAGCAGCTTTCTTTTAAAGCCGGTGGTGGCATTACGCATTTAAGTGATATCGAAAAAGAGTATCAGGAAAGTTTGATAAAAGTAGCTACTATAAAATCAATATTGGAGGATTAGTTTTAGGATTTAGGCCTGCCTCTTGGTTCCGGCCACGCCTGAAATTATAGTCATCATTACATATGATCTCCACTTAATACCAGCTGCACACATTCATTAAGAATGTCGTACTTATGGGATTGAAATAGTTTCATTTTATCCGCAGGTAAAACCATTATGTATTCGCCAACTTTAGAAAGAATTTTATCAAAATCAGGATTGTATTTT
>CALQJK010000124.1:0-5927 GCA_943330875.1 Chitinophaga pinensis | reverse complement strand
TTATCTTCTTTAGACAAGGAAAATTCAAACTCAAAAGATGGAGCATCACTCAAATCCTCAAAGATGATATCATGCAAATAAAAATCGCTAAGCCCTCTCAACTCACTGTTTAAGTCAAAATGAGTATGGTTATCAAAAACTAATTTGTATTTGAAGGTATAATCTTCCTCATTATAATTAATGAGAAAAACTTTAACCTTTTCTACAACATCATCATCAAAAATATCTTTATCAAAAATGGGTATAAAATTTAAAAAAACACCGTCTGCTATTTTTTTCTTTATTATTGGCTTTTCTTTTCTGACTTCATCAATATAAATTTTCTTTTTTTCTACAACCTTTTTTTGAGTAAACATTTTAAAGTACGGAAAATCGATCTGATCCATGTAGGCCGGAAACTTTACACCTCTTACTTCAATCAGAACCATTTTATCATTGATAATTTCTATCACTTTACCTTCTTCATCAGAATGCAACACAATAATCTTATCGCCTATCTCATACTTCATATTGATACCATCACTTTATAAATTCCGAATTATGCTAAATTGCTTTTTTTATACCCGTAAAGCAGATAAATAATTAACCCTATTAAAAGCCACCCCCCAAACCAAGCCCAATTCATCGCAGTCATTCCTGTAAGCAGATATAGGCAAGTTGTCAATCCCATCAATGGAATCAATGACCAGTTCTTTATAAACGCTCCTATTGAAAGCAAGATGCAAATTGACCAAAACAACAACGCAGATACATTATAAGTTAAGGCTGTTGCATCGACATCAAAATGTAATAACCCAGAAAAATAATTTTCTGTAAAGACACTCAATAATACTATTGACAGAATAATCAACGAAGGGAAAATATATTTCGAAGAGACGAAAGGCAGATGAAACTTCCCCTTTTCTTTAGCAATCCGGGGTAATAACAATACGCCACCACACACTAGCACAAATGCGAATAAGGTTGCTATACTTGTAAAGTCGAGTACAAAAGTTTTATCCGTAAATAAAATTGGAACGCCGACAACTAATCCTGTTACAATTGTAGAAAAAGATGGTGTTTGAAATCTGGGATGAATTTTTTGAAAAATCGATGGCAATAAACCATCTCTGCTCATGCTCATCCATATTCTTGGTTGGCCCATTTGAAAAACCAGCAATACACTTGTCATAGCTACAACAGCACAAACTGCAACGAGCAATTGCATCCAAGCAACATTTAAATTTTGTTTTTCAAAAATAAAGGCAAGGGGATCTCCTACATTTT
The DNA here is from genome assembly GCA_943330875.1 of Chitinophaga pinensis. Lineage (GTDB taxonomy): Bacteria > Bacteroidota > Bacteroidia > Chitinophagales > Chitinophagaceae > Ferruginibacter > Ferruginibacter pinensis_G. The sequence continues at coordinate 4,661 of CALQJK010000124.1, read as the reverse complement.
CAAACTTCTGATAATGAACAGCGCCAGTTAAAACCAAGGTCAATAAAATATAAATCACTGTACAAATCACTAAGGAATAAATCATGCCGCGAGGTAAATCTCTTTGAGGATTTTTACTTTCCTCAGCCAATACACTAACAGCATCAAATCCAATATAGGCAAAGAATACACCGGCAACTGCAGCCATTACCCCTTTAAATCCATTAGGCATAAATGACTTAATACCTTCATGATTTTCAGGCAACCAATTCGACGTAAGACCATTATGCATTACGAGATAGCCCCCCACAATTAGTATTAATAAAACAACCCCTAATTTTAAAATCACCATAATATTGCTAAAATTCCTACTCTCCTTTACACCTCTATACACCAGATAAGTGATTAAGATATTAATGATCAATGCAGGCAAATCAATTATACATCTAACTCCTGCAAAAACGGGAGAATTGTTCCAGGCCAAAAGAAGTTCTTGATTTTTTGTACCAGCAGCGATGGCATGCTTGGCTTCCATATAACTTGTAGATAAATAAGCAGGTATGTGCACATTCATCCTTCCCATAAAAGAAGTAAAATAATCACTCCAACTATAGGCTACATAAATATTACCTATGGAGTATTCCATAATTAATGCCCAGCCAATAATCCAGGCAAACAATTCTCCAAAACTGGCATACGCATAAGTATACGCACTACCGGCAACTGGTATACGACTTGCGAAATCAGAATAACAAAAAGCAGTAAACGCGCAGGCAATACCTGTGATAATAAACAAAACAATAACACCAGGACCACCGCTAAATACAGCACCTCCCAAACTACTAAAACTCCCAGCTCCAAGAATAGCAGCTATACCAAAAAAAGTGAGATCCTTTACAGTCAATACTCTTTTTAAACCTACGCCATGTGTACCATCAGATGCTTCTGTAATAATCTTGTCGATATTTTTTTTTCTGAATAATGGATTACTCATGATATCTAGTTTAATTATTGGATAAAATTGTACAATTCGATTTTGAAGAAATTAGGATTCTCTTTGTAATAAATATCTTGCCAAGTTTTCTATTTCCACTTTTCTGGAATGCAAAACAGCAGTCTCTTCAAGGTGTTTTATGGCCTTATCCAAATAGGTTTGCTTTAAAGTTGACGCCCATTCTCCTACTTTACAAGCTGAATATATTTTTAATACTCGTTCTATCTTATCTTCACTATTGCCATTCAACAATAAAGTCAATTCTTTTTTTTGCGCTTCATCTACTACAGATAAAGCATGAATTAATAAAAAGGTTTTTTTGTTTGCCAAAATATCGCCACCTATTTGTTTGCCAAATTTTTCCGGATCACCAAAAGCGTCCAGATAATCATCCTGCACTTGAAATGCAATGCCAAGATGCTTCCCTACTTCATATAAATGATCTTGATTGCCAGCGCTTGCTCCACCGAGGATGGCGCCTAATTTAAAACTTGCTGCCAATAATACAGATGTTTTCAGCGTAATCATTTGCAGATAATCATCAAAAATTACGCTCTCTTGCTTTTCGAAATCCATATCCAATTGCTGTCCTTCACAAACCTCTCTTGCCGTTTTACTAAATAATTTAAGTATGTCATGAAGTTTGGAATGGCTAATATTATTCAATTGTTCATAAGCCGCTACAAGCATCACATCTCCTGCTAACAAAGCTGTAGCATCTCCATATTTTGTATGAACAGTTTCCATCCCTCTTCGTAAGGGAGCTTTATCCATAATATCATCATGAATCAAACTAAAATTATGAAACAACTCAATAGCAAGAGCAACAGAATAAGCATCTGCTGTAATTTCGCCAAATAACTCATTGGCCATAAGTACACTAACAGGCCTGACTCTTTTACCGCCAATTCTTAAAATATATTGAGCCGCATCGTATAATGTTGCAGGACTATCTGGGAAATGTCTTTTGTTGAAATAAGTTTCAAACTTAGCAGATAATTCAGCAAAGGAATGCATGTGTTATGTAAATTTTAAAATAAATTAATTAAAAATGTAAAATTCAAAATCATCTAATCAAACTAACCGCCAATTACTTCTTCTTCACTTTTGAATTTTTACTTTTCACTTTTGAATTAACCCCCTCTTCCATCACCCATTCATAATCTAATTGACGCTTCGTAAGATTTGCAGCAACAACTCTGATATTTATTTTATCGCCCATTCTAAATTTCTTCTTAGTACGATTACCAACTAATGAATAATCCGATTCATCGTGCCAGAAATCATCGTAGGTATTCAAATCTTTGATACTGATAAGCCCTTCACATTTGTGATCTACAGTTTCCACCCAAAAACCAAACGCTGCTACACCAGAAATAATGCCTTCAAATTCATCGCCTAAATACTGCTTCATAAATTCCACTTGCTTGTATTTATTACCAGCTCTTTCCGCTTCCATTGCACCTCTTTCCCTGTCACTGCAGTGCTTACAGCGTTCTTCCATTTTCTTTTCGGGCTTCAGATTTTTTTCCAAACACTCCTGAAGAATCCGGTGAACCATCACATCAGGATACCTTCTAATAGGCGATGTGAAATGACAATAATTTTCAAATCCTAATCCGTAGTGTCCAATATTTTTTGACGTATATATCGCCTTGGCCATTGTTCTGATACCCAACTGCTCCAGCACATGCTGTTCTGGTTTTCCATTCACATCATTTAGCAATTGATTAAAAGAAGATGCCACTTCTTTTTCATTATTCACATCAAATGTATACCCGAATTTTTTCGCAAAAGCAGCAAATGGCTTTAATTTTTCTTCATTAGGCTTATCATGAATGCGATAAGGAAATGGGATAGCTTCTTTATTAATTTTAATCTTTGAAACATGCTCAGCAACTGCCTGGTTAGCCAAAAGCATAAACTCTTCAATTAATTTATGAGCTTCTTTACTTTCTTTAACTACAATACCAATTGGCTTTCCTTTTTCATCCAATTTGAATCTTACCTCAGTGGAAGAAAAATTAATTGCTCCATTATCGAATCTTTTTTTACGGAATTGCTGAGCCAGATTATTCAACAATAAAATGGCTTTATTTTGAAGTCCGTCTTTTGTTTCGATAGTTTGCTGGACTTCTTCGTAAGTAAAACGATGGTTACTGTGAATCAATGTTTTCCCAATCCATTTGTGTTTAATCTCTGCCCTGTTGGTGATTTGAAAAATAACAGAGAAGGTATATTTGTCTTCATTCGGCCTTAGTGAACACAATTCATTGGATATTTTTTCTGGAAGCATTGGATTTACTCTGTCAGGAAGATAAACGCTAGTAGCTCTTGCATAGGCTGATTTGTCCAGCAATGAGTTAGGTTTCAAAAAGTGACTAACGTCTGCAATATGAACACCTATTTCATAATTGCCATTATCAAGATTTCTGATTGAAATAGCATCATCAAAATCTTTAGCATCTACAGGATCAATTGTAAAAGTGAGTATATCTCTGCAGTCTTTGCGCTTAGATGTTTCTTCTCGTGTAATCTTTCCCGATAGTTGTTCTGCTTCTTTCATCACATCGGCATCAAAGCCTAACGAAAATCCAGCTTCAATCAGGATTTCTTTCATGGCCATATCTGCATCATCTTGTGCAGTAATTACAGATTCAATTTCTCCTTGTGGCTTTCTGTCATCTTTATCCCATTTCACCAGCTTAGCAATAACACGATCGCCATCTTGCGCACCATTTAATTTTTCTATTGGAATATAAAAATCAGGAATAGGCTTATCACCAGAAACTACAAAAAAAGCAACATTATTTTTAACCTGAACATTTCCAACAAAAGTAGTTTGCTTCCTTTCTACAACATCTACAATTTTACCTTCTGCCCTTTTTATAGTAGACCCTCCTTTTGCTACTTGAACTCTAACAATATCACCATTAAAAGCTTTGCCAAAATCATTTGGTTTTACCAATATATCTTTCTCTTGATGTTCAACAATAACAAAGCCCATACCACTCCTGCTGATTTCAAGCTTCCCTTTCAACAATTGAACCTGAGAAGATTTCTTCATCCCAACTTTCTCCTTTTTACTCATAATATATTTTTAGTGCAAATGCCATTTTTCAGTACTGCTCATGCTGTACTTTTTTACTATATGCAATGTACGTAATCTATTTGTTTTTAGGCGAATACAATCTTGATGTACCCCATTAATTTAATCAATCTTTTAAACATACCATAAAATTATGCCATTAAGTAAATCTTAAGACAAACAAATCGCATTTTAAGGATTTATAGATATCATATAAAATCATGACCCAAGGCTTATATATCGTTGCAAAATGAATATAATTTAAACACAAAAAATGAAAACTTTCGATACTGTAGTAGAGGCCATCAATGAATTGAAAAAAAATGGATTCTCAATAGATTTAAATATTTCTTTCGATGCCAAGATATGTAGTGAAAATGGAAATTGTTTGGACCCAGCCAAATTCGAAATAATAGAAACGTACCGATTTGAAGGCGATACAAACCCATCAGATGAAGATATCGTTTATGCATTAGCCAGTAAAGATGGAAAAATAAAAGGCATTTTTACTGGCGCTTTTGGAATGTATGCAAATGCCATTTGTTCCGAAAGTATCAGCCATTTATCAAACCACAAATAATAAGTTTGTACATTCATACT
>CALQJK010000123.1:0-5957 GCA_943330875.1 Chitinophaga pinensis | reverse complement strand
TGGTTAACAAATTCATTGTTGTTCCTTCGGCTTTGCCTAAATGCAGAAATGTTCCTTCCCCATTAATATAGATTAATGAAGAATCCGTTTGCATGAGTTTGCTTTTTTCAGTTTGTGCAGTTGCGTTTGTCAGAGACATCAATAAAACACAACAATAAAAAACTACTTTTCTTGTCATCATGATCATTTTAAATTTTATAATTGAACTGTTACCATTATTTGTGAATAATAATTTCCTTTTTTTGTGGCTGTCTTCAAACTTGATTTTAATTCATCAAATCCAAACTCTGTTTGTATTTTAAGATTATTCCCAGATAAATATTTCGTAAATACCAGTGTGTAACTTTTGTTATAGTCTGCAAAATTATTAGAAATGCCATTTTCATTTAAAGATGCATAACGACATGCTACAGACCAGTTTGAAGGGAAGGTATAGCCTGCCTGAATACTAAAACCGTTACCTATGTTAAGCTTAGATTTTATAGTATCTTTTATTTGTGATGAAGTCAATGAGTCGTATTTAATATATTTGTCTTGAATCAATGAAAACCTCTCTGTAACTCCATCTGGAACTTTAACAGTTGTTAAAAAATAACTTCCCATTGCATAAAATCCTTTGTATTTAAATAAGAAATCAGCGCCAGCTTTTGAATAATCTGGTAACAGTATTTTTTCTGAGCTATCTCTATACAGGTATCTTCCACCGTTAGTTCCAATAGCAGAGGATATTCCATTATTATAACTATAAATGAATCCTATTACCAACTTTGGCTTTTGTTCTCTTGCCAAATCATCCATATAACCTTCACCACCTTTTGAGAATTTATCAAACGGTAAATAATCCAAACGAATGCCATATTTAAATCCGCCGTAATTTTTTTGTAATGAAGATCTGCTGTCTCCTGTGGTAATGGAAACGTATGGCTTTAAAATATGTTTCCCTCCCAATTTATAGTTTCCTTTGTATCGCAATCCAAAATCAAAAATGGCATCAAAAGCACCAGATACGGCACTTCTGTTGATGAATCCTAAACTTTCGCCTTCTATTCGTGTTTCTCTCGAATCAATATAATCTGCTCTCAGTCCAAAATTAATGGCATGTGTAATATTGGGTTTATATTCAACAAACGCTTCTTGTAGTACCGTATTAAAAGATCTTATTCCAGTAGTTGCGCTTTGATAATTTGCAGGAAAATTCAATCTTCCATAAATGCTGAATCTTTTATCAAACAAATTTGCAGCAAAGCTTAAACGAGCTCTGTTTATGTCAAACGCAGCACCCATTTTTGTAAGATTCGAATTGGGTGTATTTAATAAAAAGGATGTTTGTAAACTTTGGGTTAGGTTAATTCTTCCAATAGAAGATTTTAGTGTTATTCCGTCTCCTAAAATATAGCTCTTTTTTAGTTTCAACACACTTACAGCCCCTGCCGGTGCAACTGATTCTTCTGAAGATGTTTCTTCATAACGTTCATCAAGCTGCGCTTTTACCCCATTAAACAACAACATAAATCCTAAAAGTAAAAGCGTTATTTTTTTCATTTGCATATTTCTATATTAAGTAAATAATAAAAATTATTCTTGTTCAAATTCAGAGCTAGATGGTGGATTAGCCAACACGACAATTTTATTGTTTTCTACCACTTCTTTATACTTGTCTGAATCAATTAAGTTTTCATTTTTTGCAATGACTACACAAGCTACGGTGTTGCCAATAACATTAGTTAAAGCTCTTCCTAAGCTCATTAAACGATCGATACCAATTAGTAATGGTAAATATTGTGCTTGTGCCGCTTCTGGAATGAATTTCATGGAATCTAAACTAGACTTTAAAATAATCAAACCGCTTCCTGTAATCCCGCCAGCTCCTTTACTCGTTAATAATAATATTCCCACCACAGTAAGTTGCTGCATAATAGTTAAATCCATTCCCATTGCCTGAGAAATAAACAACACCGACATACCAAGATAGATGGTTGTTCCGTCCAAATTAAAACTGTATCCTGTTGGTATCACTAAACCCACAACGGTAGGTGAACAACCTGCATGTTCCAGCTTGCTCATGATATTCGGCAATACCGACTCACTGCTACTTGAACCAAATACAATCAAAATTTCTTCTTTAATGTATCTTAATAATTTGAAAAGATTTAATCTGTAATAACTCATCACGAGTCCTAAAACAACAAATATGAAAAATGCAGCAGTTAAATAAAAAGTCAACATAAATTTACCCAACACATATAACATTGCAAATCCATTTTTACCGCCTACAGTAGACAACATGCCGCCAAATGCAGCAATAGGACTTAATACAGTTATCATACCAAGAATCGAAAACAATACTTTATTAATCTTTTCAAAATTATGAGTAATGGATTTTCCAGTTGGACCAAGTTTACTTAATGCTATTCCGAATAGAACAGAAAACACAAGCACTTGTAAAATATCGCCCTTAGCAAAAGAGTCCACCACATTAGAAGGGATCATGTGCAGGAAAAAATCGCCCCAGTTAATTTCTTTGGACACTTTTTGAATAGCGTTTGCTGCATCTGCTGCATCCTGTGGAACCCCCATTCCTGGCTTTACGAAATTAGCAACTACAATACCTAACAATAAAGCAATCGTTGAAATGATTTCGAAATAAATAAGTGCTTTACCGCCAATTCTACCCGCTTTTTTAAGATTTCCGGTTCCAGCAATACCTGCAGTTATGGTGAAGAAAATTAAAGGTGCGATGAGCATCTTGATCAAATTGATATAACATTCTCCAATCATTTTACCCATTCCGCTCAAAGAAGGAAAAAAATATCCAACCACAATACCAAGAACAACTCCTATGATAACTTGAATATATAATTGACGTAAATGCTTCATCTTATTAATTTATTGTCTGTTCATAAAAAAAGAAGCAAATGCAAATTTTGACATTCCTGCATTGCTATGACCAACATTAGGAACAAATATTTCTGTCCAATTAAATGGTGTTTTTAATTCCTCAGCTTTATTTTTTGCCAGATTGTAAAAATATTTTCCGCGTTCAAATCTATTTCTTCCTTGCATATCTGCTTCTGCAGTTGCATTAAAATCTTTTGATTCCCGCTTGTTATCATCCATTCCCAACAATACAAAAAGCCTAGTAGAAAAAAAGGAGGCTAAATTGGAAGTTGAAATCGGAGATTTTTTTAAACCAAAAGGGAAGTCAATATTATTATCAGTAGCCGTATACCAGCCCGAATTAGCAATGGCTGCTTTAATTACGCGATGCTGGTTTACAAACATTAAAAATCGGTGAACAAACTGCGCACCACCCGAATGACCATACAAATAATATCCTTTATTACTGGCTTTGGTCTCTTTAACTACATAATCAAATAGTGGCTCAATGAGTGAAAAGCTCCATTTTTCCGGACTATTGTATGCATTGTTATTATTATCATACACATTACCAAGATTGTAACGTTCCAATCCTGGAAAATCTTCTTTATCAAATTCAGGTGCAATTACTTTACAGCCAAATACAATTGCTGCATTAATGACGTCATCCATGTACGCAGAAGCGTCTCTATGAGCACCATGAAGCATGATAACGATCGGCAAACTATCTGAATTTCCAACAGGGGAGAAATAAAAAACCTTCATTGGATTTTTCAATTTTCCGCCATTGTCAAAGTAGAATTGTTGTTTACCTGAGCTTGCGCTGTTAATTTGTGCAGCAGCCATATTAAAAATGAATACTGATAACAGCAGAATCGATATTTTTTGAAACAATCCCATTATATATGAAATTTTTGTATTAACTACACTACTTCAAAACTAATATTAATAACTCAACATTTATAATTATAGCATTGGCAATAATGATTAGCCGATTGATTTTTAAGTATTATAATAAATTAATACTATATTATAAACAGGCTAGTTATTTGTTTTTAATAGTGATTATTTAGCAATCGTTTTATAACTTAAATTTTTATAAGTTTGTAGTAACATAAGCAATTAAAGAAAGGACTGGTTTTTTACTATAATGTAAAATTTCAATTATTTGAACTGTAAATAATGATTTAGGGCTACTAAATTTTTACTAAATGATTTATCGGGTTTCGGAAGGCTTAATATATTTCCGAAAAATCATAAAGCATTGATACTCTTATTTTTATGGAAAAACTTAAACAGGGTAAAGAAGAGATTGTATACTTGCTAAAACAAGTAGTGGAGAAGTATAAAGTAGAAACTGGTATAGAAATTATTCAAAATACCAATAGAAAGAATTACGAATCACTTGCCATAGTGTTAAGTGAGATTACCAAAGAGCTCCCTAATAGCTTTGAAGAATTAGGAACAGGCGCCTATCCTGGTGACACGAATCCGAATCCTAAAGAATATCCATATAGAAAATATGACATTACCGGCGGCCAAATCAAAGATGCCTTAAATGGAATCGTTTCACATCCTCGTCCATTTCTTGTTGATGCCTGTTATATTTATTTATTTGGGATGGGTCGGAAACGATTTGGTATAAATCCTACAGATATCAATTTGATTGAACAGTCTGGTCAAGAAAAAAATGAGGAGATTTTTATTATTGAAGAGGAAAATATTGAATTAAAAAAACAGCTATCGGTAATAAATAAACAATTCACTAAAAAGGCTAGTTTATTAAAGATGGTGTTAGTTGCCTTGCTTTTACTCTGGATTGGCACTTTAGTGAATTACAAGGAATCTAAACAAAGTTGGGAGGTAATGAAAAGCGACATGAATATTCTTCCTTATCAACCCACTCAAATGGAAATTGATAGTTTGGAAGGTGTTTGGTTATGTTATACCGGATCTCCTCAAGCAAGAATTTCTGATCCCAACAGATTTCATAAAGTGGTATCAAATGTTGTAAGTATAAAATACAAAGACGGTTACTTTACATTTAACCGTTATGGTGCAAGTTTTGACCACGTTGGATATATGCAGTTTGAATCTCCCGGCATTGTATCTATTTTTTCCAAAATAAGAAAAAAAGACAACGTCACAGAATCTCCCAGACATTCTTTGTTAGACTTGAATTACAATAATGCTAATCTTACTGCGATATCAACTTCCTGGAATTTTGATATTGGCAAAAAAAATAAAATAATAGGTATCAGGGAAGTGTATACGAAGCTTGGAAAAGGCGGGGAAATTGAAGAAGTCATTAATGATATAGAGAATGCAAGTTGCGCATGTAAAATAATCAAATGGCATAAACCTGATAATACGCTACGTTCTTTCTATCTTAAAAATCAAATGCTTGATAGTTTAAATTCACCGGAATTAAGGTCATTAATTGATGAGAGAAGTATTCTTTTAGGAAGGCCTCAGGAAGGTATTTTATTATCAAAGGATACTACTTTCTACTGATGATTATTTTTTTCGTTTGTGATTTTCCATTTAAAAATAATGTTGCCATATAAATTCCATTTGAAAGTTCAGCAGTGTTTATCACTTCAACGTGTTTTCCCACTCCAAAACGCTTATTGTTAAATACTGATTTTACAAGATTTCCTGTTGTATTATATATCTGTAAGGATCCAATTGAAGCCGATTTATTTGAAAAGTAATAATTGAAATAAAACAAAACTTTTTCTAATGATGTTGTATTGCTGTTTGCTGTGTAGTCCATCTTACCATTTAAAACTTTTCCAATACACCTAAAGAAAATAAAGCAAAATCATATTTGACCGGATCTTTGGGATCTAAATGCTTCAATGTTTCTGTGAGCTGAACGGCAGAAAGCCAGTCCGATTGATTTCTGGTAATAAGATTAAATTTTTTTGCAACGCGGGAAACATGTAAATCAAGTGGAATAATTAATTGTGAAGGTTTAATGTTTTTCCAAATTCCAAAGTCCACTCCTTTTTTATCATTGCGAACCATCCACCTCAAATACATATTTAATTTCTTACAAGATGATTTTTTATTTGGGG
>CALQJK010000122.1:0-6015 GCA_943330875.1 Chitinophaga pinensis | reverse complement strand
AGCATCTTCATTTAATGCGCCAACCCCTTTTTCAGGAATAATAATGGCATTTACACCAAAGCTGAAAGCACTTCTGGCAATGGCTCCAATATTCCTGATATCGGTTATTCCATCTAACATTAGAAATAATGGGGTTTGTCCATTTTCAACTACAAAAGAAATAATCTGTTGTAAATCCTGGTATTGTATTTTCGATATTTGAGCAATGCAACCTTCATGATTGCTGATGTTGAAGCTATTTAATTTCTCTACTGGGACTTTATTAATAGGAACTAATTCTTGTGCGGCAAGCAACTTAATTTCATCTATAAGTGGTCCATGAACAGTAGATTGCAAATAAATACGCTCCAGTTGTTTACGTTCTTTCAACGCTTGAATGATTGCTTCTCTTCCAATGATTAGCGTATTTTTTTTGGGGCGTTGGTGTTGATGTCTAAAATTTTTCACTTTTCTAATTTAATCTTTTGTCCAAATTGCAAAAAACCATCCAGAGTATTCGGGATGGTTTTAATATTAGATGTTTAAAACAATTTATTTTAATCCAAATACTTTTTTAACTTCTTTTACTGCATCTAATTTTTCCCAGGTAAACAATTCCACTTTCTTAGTCAATTTTTTACCATCAGGAGAAGTAAATGTTTTTTCAACCACTTCATTCTTACGTCCCATATGTCCATAAGCAGCAGTTTCGCTATACATTGGATTACGTAATTTCAAGCGTTGTTCGATAAAATAAGGACGCATATCAAAACATGACATCTTCATAATTTTCTCTGCTATTTGCCCATCAGTCATTTTTACTTTTGCAGTACCATAGGTTACTACGTTGATACTTGTAGGTTGCGCTACTCCAATAGCGTAGGACACCTGCACCAAAACTTCATCACATAATCCTGCAGCTACGATATTCTTAGCGATATGTCTTGTTGCATAAGCAGCAGAACGATCTACTTTACTTGGATCTTTACCACTGAAAGCACCTCCACCATGAGCACCTTTTCCGCCGTAAGTATCCACAATAATCTTACGACCTGTCAAGCCTGTATCTCCATGTGGGCCACCAATTACAAACTTACCAGTTGGATTTACATGATACTTTATTTTGTTGCTGAAAAAATGAGCATACTTAGGATATTTCGCCTTTACTCTTGGAATAAGAATAGCAATAATATCCTTTTTAATTTTAGCAAGCATGCTGTCATCCTTTCCAAAATCATCATGCTGTGTTGATATAACGATAGCGTCTATACGAACAGGTCTGTTATTATCATCATACTCTAAGGTAACCTGACTTTTTGCATCAGGGCGCAGGTATTTAATTTGCTTATTCTCTCTTCTCAATGCTGCTAATTCCTCTAATAATTTATGAGCAAGATTTAACGCCAATGGCATATAATCATCTGTTTCATTGGTGGCATATCCAAACATCATACCTTGATCGCCAGCGCCTTGCTCTTCTTTTTTCTTTCTATCTACGCCTTGGTTAATATCACTTGACTGCTCATGAATAGCTGACAATATCCCACAAGAGTTTGCTTCAAACATATATTCGCTTTTGGTATAGCCAATCTTGCGAATAACGCCTCTTGCAATTTCCTGTACATCTAAATAAGCTTTACTTTTTACCTCTCCGGCAAGTATCACCTGCCCTGTAGTTACCAATGTTTCACAAGCAACTTTACTCGAAGGGTCAAAAGCTAAAAAATTATCAATAAGTGCATCACTAATTTGGTCAGCTACTTTGTCTGGATGACCTTCGCTAACTGATTCTGAAGTAAATAAATATGGCATGTTTTTTTTGTTTTAAGATTGCAAAGATAAGGGATGGGGTATAAAACAACAAAGCCCTTTTTAAGGGGCCTTGTAAAAATATTTTTATTTGATTTTGGTATAGACTATTCTCATTCTCATTCTGTATTTCGCATTGGGATCATTTGAAGGGATACTTCCACCTCCCACTTTTACTGACCCATATGCAATGGTATTTGGATACGGAATCAACACTGAAGCATATTGAGGATAGCTGAAACTGTGAGCTGGGAAAAGCCTCAACTCATAATTTTTGCCAGGTTGAGTAATCAATTTCTGAACGTATCTGGTAATGTTGATGTTGTAATAAGACTGTGAACCAGAAAGGCCAACTCTCTTCCGAATGTATCCACCAAAGTAAGTAAAATCAACAGATCCGTATGAAGGGAAATAAGGAATACCACCAGTTTTGAAATCAGGATCATAGGCAGACCCAGGATTCAAATCATAATAGATCGGTTTCCATTTATTAGTAACTGAATCTACCAAATCCAGATACATGTAGTTTGGAGCATTGTATACATTGTCATAATTCGCATCAGGGATTTGCTGTATTTCAATTTCTGCTCTATTGATTACACTATTCATCAAAGTGTCTTTATAAAACTTAGACGAAGTATCCAATTGAGGGATTCTCAAATTTGCAAATGTACCTGGAGTGGTTTGTAAATATAATTCTTGAACTCCTGAAGGCAATGCTCTTGGATTTCTAATTATTTTATTAGCAACAGCTGACTTCCTTACTGATCCGCCAGTATAGCCTGAATTAAAATAAAAATTAGAATATACCGTATCAATAGTAGCAGCATACCCAGTATCATTATCCGTTCTGCTTCTTTTACTATAATGAAGTTCTAATCTTGTTTTTCCATCATTAAATAAATCTGTGTAAACAAGTGCATTGTCATTTGAACTGGCCTCTATGGCAAATCCATTATTGAAAAGTCTGAACAAGGAATCACTATGAAATGCATTATTAAAACTATTGGTTAAAGAGTCTCTGGAAAAAAGCCTATCGCGAAAGGCATCATTGAGTTTTATTCTAATTTGATAATTTACAGAATCATGTATTCCTACCTTTGTATAATTTCCTAATGATCTGATATCTATCGCTTTGCTAACACTTAATGACTGTCCCTTTGTAGGAGCATTATCTTCTCTTATGTTATTATATCTGTAGACCGAATCCCAAAAGTTTGGAATTCTAGTGCTTTGATCTCCAATTTCAAATACCTGCAAATGTATCGGCTGTGTGCTGTCTCCCCAGAATCCTTTATAGCTCAAGCACAACACTACAGAATCCGCTTTCATAATGGTATCCTTGGGCTGAGATCCAATATAAAAAGGATAAAAAGATGGACGCATCTGTAAATATAAACTAGCATCAGTAGCACTGATACCAGCAGAATGGTGATCATCCTGAATATGTCCAATTGCATAATTTTCAGAAAGCCCCAGCTTCGTACTATCCTGATCAAATACCCCTTGTGTAGTTAGGATATCTAAGGTATCAGCGAATGTATTTACGTTATCTATGGCGGGAATAAGATCGCCTCCAATTGTTGTAGTGTCTAATTTAGTACAACTTCCAATAATGAAAAGAATAGACAAAATGATAACTGAGGCAGAAATGTATGGTGTTCTTTTTTGCACAAATAAAATTTTAAAATGCGGGATTATTTTACAAGATCGCTGTATAATTGTAAATAGTCTGTTAAATCACTTTCAGGATTAAACTTCAATATTTTTTTCCCTTTGACTTTAGAGAACTCTTCAACCAACTTTTTATCAACTTTTTCGGCTCCAAAAGTAATGGCATCTGCAAAGTGAGCACCGCCTCTAAACATCGCAACGTTATTGTTATCTTTAAAAATGTCTAACTCTTTTTTAGTGACATAATCATTTATAGTTGCCAATTTCAAAAAGTCAGCACCCATTTTTTCTTTGAAAGTATTATTCCCTATCGTGAAAATAACTTTACTGTTACTGAAAATAGGCTCTTTTTTATATGCTGCTTTAATAAACATAGGAACGAGTCCGCTCATCCAGCCACTACAATGAATTAGATCAGGAGGCCATCCAAACTTTTTTACTGTTTCCAATGCCCCTTTACAAAATAGTACTGTCCTTAAGCCATTATCATCAAACCATTTGTCTTTTTCATCTGTAAAAATCGCCTTTCTTTTAAAGTAGTCTTCATTATCCAAAAAATAAATTTGAAGTCTTGCGTTTGGAAGAGAAGCTACCTTTATTACCAAAGGATAATCATCATTATTAATAGTAACATTGATCCCAGATAGCCTAACAACTTCATGAAGTCTGTGTCTTCTTTCATTAATTACACCAAATTTTGGCATAATACACCTTACTTCGTAATTGTTGTCATTTGACAAAACGGCTAATTTGTTAACAATTTCTGCAAATTCTGTTAATTCTAAATAAGGAGAAATCTCATTTGCAATAAATAATATTCTTTTCTTTGTAGACATTTTGAAATGAATTGATGACGCAAAATTAATTGCAGGGTGCAAAAGTACTGATATTTTATTTAATTGGTTAATGAACCACAGATGTATTCCTTATGATGATATTAAAAAAAACAAGCGATTTATCAGCATATATTGATAATCAAAGAGAAATGGGACGAAAAATTGGATTTGTCCCTACGATGGGCGCCTTGCATCAAGGGCATATTTCGCTGATTAATTTGAGTAAAAATGAAAATGATGGTACTATTTGCAGCATATTCGTGAACCCTGCTCAATTTAATAACCCCCAAGATTTTGAAAATTATCCAATAACCATTGACCATGACATTGAATTGCTAGAAGCCGCAGGATGTGATTTGCTTTTCCTACCCTCTCTTGAAGAAATATACCCGGCGAATTTCAATAATAAAAAATATGAACTCGGCAAATTAGATACCATTTTGGAGGGCAAACACAGACCAGGGCATTTTCAAGGCGTATGTATGGTTGTGGATAGATTATTAAGTATCGTTTCTTGCGACATTTTATATCTCGGCCAGAAGGATTACCAGCAATGTTTAGTTTTAAAGAAAATGATTGAGCTGGAGAATTTAGATCTTAAAATTACAATTGCAGCTACTGTTAGAGAAAAAAACGGTCTCGCCATGAGCAGTAGAAATAGCAGATTAAGCGACCAAGAAAAAAAGCAAGCGCTTTGTATTTATCAATCATTAGAATCACTCAAAAAAAATATTCTACCAGGAGATCTTACTGAACTTAAAGAAAAAGCTATAAATATGATCTCTGATGCTGGTTTCGTGATTGATTATCTAGACATCACAGATATCAACCTGAACCCCATTCATAATTGGGATGGACAAACCCAACTGATAGTATTAGCGGCTGCATCAACCGAACAGGTCAGACTTATCGACAATATGATGATTACTTCCTAGCATCAAAATTCATAAATAAATTCATTTTTAAAAAAGCAATTGTAACTTGTAACCTATTATGCGCAAACGCCTATTCGCAATATTGCAATATGTAATCTTCCTTGGTGGGGGCTTATTTTTAGTATGGTGGCAATTGAAATCAATGACAACAACTGAAAAAGCAGAGTTTTATGCATCGGTAAAAAATGCAAATTATTGGATCGTATTTCCCATAGCCATCATGAGCATACTTAGTCATATAAGTAGATCCATGAGATGGAAATTATTAATGGCACCCCTAGGTTATCACCCAAAGTTGCGAAATGTATTTTCTGTTACCATGATTGGATACCTTGCCAATTCGGCCATTCCAAGATTAGGCGAATTGTTGAAATGTACTTTTTTGGCAAAATATGAACACCTAAAAGTCGACAAGCTCGTAGGGACTATCATCGTAGAAAGAAGTTTTGATTTCATTTGCTATTTGGTTTTCATTGGCATTACTGTATTAATTCAAATCGACACGATAAGCGGATTCGTTAAAACTAAACTGAATCTTATCTCCTCGTCTACAAGTATGCCTATTTGGTTGAAATTTACAATCCTCTTTTCTTCCCTTATTTTTATTTGGATGGGATTAAAATGGCTGCTGAGAAAATATCCAGAAAACAAAATCTTCGCAAAAATCAATCATTTTATTCATGGCATTTGGGAAGGATTTCGGTCCATAAAAAAACTGGAAAACCGTAAAGTTTTTTTACTTCATACTGTATTTATCTGGGCCATGTATCTTGGGCAAATCT
>CALQJK010000121.1:0-6020 GCA_943330875.1 Chitinophaga pinensis | reverse complement strand
TCCCGCATACATCACTCTGTCAAGCGCTTTTACATCATATCCGAGATGCTCGAATATGCGTCGGACAATACGATTACGTCCGCTATGTATTTCAATACCAATGATTGATTTATCTTTTGAATCTGCATATGCTAAACTATCTACATTCACTTGACCATCTTCCAATGTCAACCCATTCAATATCTTTTCAAAGTCGGCTTTGTTAAGTATTTTATCAAGTTTAACTTCATATATTTTTTTTATTTCAAAACTAGGATGAGATAATTTCTGGGTAAGATCTCCATCATTCGTAAATAATAGGACACCGGAAGTATTTCTGTCTAATCTGCCAATTGGATAAACCCTTTCGTCTGTAGCTTTTTTTATCAATTGCAGCACTGTTTTCCTTCCCTGTGGATCATCTGTGGTGGTAATATAATCTTTAGGTTTATTCAAAAGGATATATTGCAAATTCTTAGTAACAAATAGTTTTTTATTATTGAAAAGAATTTCATCAGTGGGCAACACCTTGTAACCTGGCTCTTTTGCAACCTCTCCATTAATTTTCACTTTGCCCTCATTTATTAGAGCTACTGCATCTCTTCTGGAACATACACCACAGTGAGCTAAATATTTATTAAGCGGCATTACACTATTTACGCCCTGATTAGCAATAACGGGCTTTGGAATGGATGACTTTTGCGTTGACTTGGAAACATGAGCAGGTTTCGCTTGTGATGGATTTGCTGCTGCATTTTTTTTGGCCATTCTGGCCTGATATTTTTCTTCCTTTACTTTATCAAAATAGTCCGTACGTTCTTTTCTGATTTTCTTTTTTTCTTGACGGAAGTCTTCTTTTACGGCGCTGTTCTTTTTTTTAACAACGAATTTCTGAAACGGAGATTGACTCATATTGTGGAGATTTATGCTGTTTTGCAACAGTAATGATTGGCGAAGATACAGTTTTTAGCACTGGTAAAGAAGAAGAACCTCATTTCAGAAGTATTTTTACAGATAAAATCTAAAGATTCAAGCACTCGCATAAAAAAAGCGCATCGATTTGATACGCTTTTTAATCACAAATGATTTACCCTTAATTATGATGGTCTTGTTGCTTTTCGTTTTTCAACTTCCTCATTTCTGCTGCTTTATTTCGTTGTTCTTCAGTTAGAATTTTATTTCTGAATGCTTCATTATTTTTCTTCAGCGCCTTCATTTGCATACGCTTTTCCTGGTCATTCCATTTTTCATTGCTTTTTATTTTCGCTGCTTCCATTTTTGATTTCTCGTGAAACATTCTTATCTCTTTGATTTGTTCGTCTTTAAGGGCTAATGTTATTTTCATCTTCTCCAAACGTTTTTCAAACATTTCCTTTTTCTTTGACTCTTGTTCATTTTTAAAAGAAGCTACTTTTTCCGTTTGCTCTTTTGTCAATACTGATTCTCTTTTAACTTTTGCCTCTTTTCTAATGGCAGTTTTACGATCGTTGTATTCTTTTACAGTAATCGATTGTTGTTGTTCCAGCAAATCCATTTTTTGTTTTGTTACTTCCTTAATGGATTTTAATGCGGCTTTTTGTTCTTGGCTAAGGTTCAACATTTTGCCCATTTCCTTAGGCATTCGATTCATCCCTTCTTGTCTGTAACATTCAGGATTCCCTTTTTTCATTTTACATTTTTCCTGTGCAAAAGCAGAAGACAATAAAATGGAAAAGATAAAAAATAGTTGTGTTAATCTGTTCATGATATTTATTTTTTGTGCGCCCTAAGACACCGCTATATTTGTTTCGTTTAATTGAATAACTATTTTTCTTTAAAAAATTATTTAGCCGATTTGTCTTTATTAGCCAACTGTCCGCATGCAGCATCAATATCTTTACCTCTACTGCGTCTCACCCTGACATTGACACGGTATTTTGCCAAATAATCTGTAAATGCCTGAGTTTTATCATCCTCTGGTTTTACAAATTCAGCTCCGGCAATAGGATTATATTCAATGACATTAACCAGATGGGTCGGTATTTTTCTGTAGATTTTAATCAAGTCTTCTGCATCTTCTATGCTATCATTTTTATCTTTAAATAATATATACTCCAGTGTAATATCGTTTTTAGTATGATCATAGAAATAGTTCAATGATTCAATCAGCAAATCAATGGTATTAGTTTCATTGATAGGCATGATTTCATTTCGCTTCTTATCTGTAGGCGCGTGTAAGGATAATGCTAAATTAAATTTCACTTTATCATCACCCAATTGTTTGATCATTTTAGCTACGCCTGCAGTGGAAACGGTGATACGCTTAGGACTCATATTCATACTATCCGATGCCGTTATCCTGTCAATCGATTTCAATACATTTTTATAATTAAGTAACGGCTCCCCCATTCCCATATACACAATATTGCTTAATTTCTTACCGTACACTTTTTCACTTTGCTCATTTAAAATTGCTACCTGGTCATAAATTTCATCGAAGGTTAAATTTCGTTTGCGCTCCATTTTTCCTGTTGCACAAAATTTACAGGTAAGGCTACATCCAATCTGAGAAGAAACGCAAGCTGTATTTCTTTTTTCAGTTGGAATTAAAACACCTTCTATCAAATGGTTGTCATAAGTTCTGAATCTGGATTTCAAGGTACCATCAGTACTATGTTGTGTTGCATCAACTTTAATGACATTCATGTCAAAATCAGCCGCTAATTTTTTTCTAAGTTCAAGTGAAAGATTGCTCATCTCATCAAAATCACGGACATTTTTTTTCCACAACCATTCATAAGCTTGTATTGCACGGAATTTTTTATCTCCTATAGATTCAAAATAATCCTTCAACTCCGGCAGCGTCAATTCCCTGATATTTTTATTTATGGTCATTTCGCAAAGATAATCAACCTGAAATGGAAAAAAGTCAAGCTAACAGAAGAGAAAAGCGAGATATTAGAAAGCCATTATCTTTGTAGCCATTTGATTTCTTCTCATAAAAACTAATGATTATGGAAACTGTATACATTATCGATGCTGTTAGAACGCCAATTGGAAGATATGGCGGTTCCTTGTCTGGAATCAGACCTGATGATTTATTGGCGATTGTTATTAAATCTTTGGTTAACAGAAACAATAATATTGATGTTAATGCAATTGAAGATGTTATTGCAGGAGCTGCAAACCAATCAGGAGAAGATAATAGAAATGTGGCTCGTATGGCTTTATTAATTGCCGGATTACCTACAACTATTGCAGGAAATACAGTTAACCGACTTTGTGCAAGTGGTCTCCAGGCCATAATGGATAGTGCCAGAACAATTGCCTGCGGCGACGCTCAACTCATGATTGCCTGTGGTGTTGAAAGCATGAGCAGGGCTCCATTTGTAATGCCAAAAGCAACAAGCGCCTTTGATCGAAATGCACAAATTTATGATACCACAATGGGCTGGCGGTTCATTAATAGGAAATTAGCAGAAGAATACTTTCCTTATGCTATGGGAGAGACTGCCGAAAATGTTGCCAAACAATGGAACATCAGCAGGCATGCGCAGGATGAATTTGCCTTAGAAAGTCAACAGAAATATGAGAAAGCACATAAAGAACAAAAGTTTAAGGATGAAATTATTCCTGTACAAGTTCAAGTAGGCAAAGAATCATTTGATTTTGACAAGGACGAGCATCCAAGGTTATCCAATCTTGAAAAATTAACTCAATTAAAACCTGCATTCATTAAAGACGGAACCGTAACAGCTGGAAATAGTAGTGGCATAAATGATGGTGCTGCAGCAATGCTTTTAGCAAGCGAAGCAGCTGTAAAAAAATTCGGATTAAAACCATTGGCTAAAATAAAAAGCATGGCGGTTGCCGGTGTAGAACCAGCTGTTATGGGAATTGGTCCATTACCTGCTACCAATAAAGCACTAAAGCGTGCAGGCATATCAGTTAGTGACCTTGATTTAATCGAATTAAATGAGGCATTTGCTTCTCAAAGTATTGCTTGTATTCATGACTTAGGATTGGATCTTGAAAAAGTAAATGTTAATGGCGGGGCTATTGCACTTGGGCATCCATTGGGTTGTAGCGGTGTAAGAATTTCCACAACTTTAATTCATGAAATGAAAAGAAGAAAAAGCAAATACGGTTTAGCTACAATGTGCGTTGGCGTTGGCCAGGGTGCTGCAATTATTTTTGAAGGAATTTAATTCGATTGTAATGCCGCTATCAATTTATCGATAGCTACATTTTCCTGATTCCCGGTAGCTAAATTTTTAATGATACAATTATTTTCTACCATTTCTTTGCTTCCGATGATGATGGCATAAGCAATGTTTTTCTTTTCAGCATATTTAAATTGCTTATCCATTTTAGCCGGCTCATGAAACATTTCACAGGCGATACCTGACTGGCGAATTTGTTGCATCACCTCATAAGCCACCAGACTTTCTTTTTTGCCCATATTAAAAAACAATGCCTTTGTACTTACCTGTAAATCTTTAGGGAAAAGTTGTAATTCTTCGATGACATCATAAATTCTGTCTACGCCAAAACTAATGCCAACACCTGGAATATTCGGAACGCCAAATAAACCTGTCAAATTATCGTATCTGCCACCACCACCAATACTTCCCATTTGAACTGTGGCAGGCGCCTTAACTTCAAAAATAGAACCCGTATAATAATTCAATCCCCTTGCCAAGGTGAAATCTATATCAATATTAACTTTCGATGCATTTTCAATAATAAATTTTAATTCCGAAATACCTTCAGCAGCCTGACTATTTTTTCCTAAAATTTCTGCTACGAGTTGAAGCTTTTCCTGATTACTGCCAGTGATATTTAAATAGGATTGGATGATTTGAATTTGAACGTCGTTTATCCCTTTCTGTTGTAATTCAATCATTACTTTTTCAAGGCCAATCTTGTCCAATTTATCAATGGCTATCGTGATTGTTGTAAGCAAATCAATGCTGCCACATTGCTCTGCCAGGGCCGCTAATATTTTTCTGCTATTTATTTTTAACCTGTAATCACCGAGTCCCAGTTTAGAAAAAACTTCGTGATATATATTTGCCAATTCAATTTCATTCATCAAAGCCGTACTTCCAACAACATCAGCGTCACACTGTGTAAACTCTCTGTACCTTCCTTTCTGGGGCCTGTCTGCGCGCCATACCGGCTGAATCTGATAGCGTTTGTATGGAAACGTTAGTTGTCCGTGATTCATTGCTACGTATCTTGCAAATGGAATCGTAAGATCGTATTTCAATGCCCGTTCTGTTAGTAAGCTGCTATTTTTCCCTTCCAGTAATTTTTCAAAACCTTCTTTTGCCTTGTCCTGATTTTTGGGATCATTCAACCCATTGTTCAATATTTTAAAAATAAGCCTGTCCCCCTCTTCGCCATATTTTCCCATCAACGTTTCAAGATTTTCCATGGCAGGAGTTTCCAATGGCTGAAATCCATATAATTCAAAAACATGCTTGATTGTTCCTAAAATATAATTACGTTTTCTAACCGTTTCGGCAGAAAAATCTCTTGTTCCCTGAGGGATGCTTGGTTTAGACATGAAGTCTGTTGTTTTATTTATTTTCTGAATATTTTTTAATAATTACATCGCATGTCCGGTCGATTAAATCAAATACTTCCACATAACCATCTTCCTTCCCATACCATGGATCTGGCACATTACGACACTCCCCTGGATATAATTCATCTAAAAATAAGGAAGTCTTTGTTTCATCATAATCTTTTCCTCCGATTTCTTTCATATAAGCCAATACATCATTTGCCATTGCATAAATTCTATCGAATTGATTAAAGTCTATTTTAGTTAACTGTCTCGATTTTTGACCACGAATATCAATGCCATTAGATAAGGATACTTTTTGGCTCAAATGATGAGGATGTTCTCCATTATATAACCCGTTTGTACCAGCGCTGTATACAACCCAATTTAGTCCAGCCAATTGAGCTTTATACTTCAAAACACCTTCTGCAATGGGACTTCTGCAAATATTGCCTAAGCAAACCATTAATATTTTCATGCTACTATGTTT
>CALQJK010000120.1:0-6044 GCA_943330875.1 Chitinophaga pinensis | reverse complement strand
ATGCCAGATAAAATGAATGTTTTTTATATTGGTGTTGACAACCCTGTTACCATTGGATCTCCAACGGGCTGGGATAAAACTAACGTGACTATTTCTAACGCTACCATCACTGGTGCTGGTTCAAATAGAATAGTTCGACCTAGCGTTACTCCTGGACAAAAAGCTGTAGTTACAGTACTTGCAGACAAAAAACCTTCTTCTTTCGAGTTTAGAATTAAGAGAATTCCAGATCCTGTATTTAAAGTGGGATCAGGTAAAGTGAGAATGCCTTCAGTTGAGTTTAAAAGTCAACAATTTTGTCGTGCAGAACTTGAGAATTTTGACTTTGATTTAAGGTTTAATGTGGTTAGTGCAACAGTATTTTTTTCAGGGGCTAACTTTCCTAACGTATCAACTTCATCTTTACAAGGAAATAATCTAGGCCCTTTATCTTCATTCGTATCAAGATGTGGACCAGGTTCGGTTATAACATTCGACAATGTTAAAGTACAAGGTCCAGATGGAGTAAGAACTATTGAAGGTAAATCAATCGCGCTTTATTAAATTTAATTTTATGAATAGTAGATTTCTTAAGTTTATTTTTCTGTTTGTAGTATTATGTGGTACTGCAAATTATGCAACTGCTCAAAAGAAAAAGTCAACTAAAAAAACAACTAAAGGTAAAACAAGAGCCAGTATACAACCATCAGTGGCTTCTGTTGATACTGTTGCTATACCTGTTGTAAATCCTGAGCCGATTGTTAAGGTAGAAGCTGCAAGCGATAGTTTGCCTTTACAAAAGATAAAGCCATCTTTAAGACCAGATGAGTCTGTAGAAACCACTTTACTAAGAGAGAGAATTCCATTGGCTTATGAACATCTTAGAGCAGATGATGCAGTTTATCGTCATAGGGTTTGGAGAGAAATTGATACGAGAGAAAAAATGAATCAAACTTTCACTTATTCTGCAAATGAAGACAACGGGAATCAAAGATTCATTTCTATATTATTGCAAGCATTACAAGATTCAACAAAAGGGATAACGGCCTTTTCAAGCCTAGATGACCGCTTTACCACACCTTTAACTAAAGCAGAATTAATTAAACAAGTAGTTGGAGAGCCTGTAGATGTTCCTGATTATGATTCTCTTGGAAATTTTAAAGGGACAAAGAAGAAAAACAATGATGTAAATCTTGATTCTTTTTATAGATTCCACATTAAAGAAGAAGTTGTATTTGACAAAGAAAGCTCTCGATTATTTTGGAGAATTCTTGGCATAGCTCCTGTTAAAAATGTAATTACTTCTCAAGGAGTAGATTTAGGCCCTTCTGAATTATTTTGGGTGTATTATCCTGATATGAGACCAATTTTCTCTTCATATGAAGTATATAATGGTAAGAATATTGGGAATAGAATGAGCTGGGATGATTTGTTTGAAAGCAGGATGTTTTCAGGAAGAATCATTAAAAGTTCAATGGATAATCCTAAAGATATGAAAATTGAAAATACTCCTACTTTGAAAGAGAATTCTATGCTTCAATTGTTTGAAGGTGAAAACATTAAAGAAAAAATATTCACTTACGAACAAGATCAGTGGAGTTATTAATAACAACATTTCATTTTAATTATAATAACCCTTTCATTTGAGAGGGTTATTCTTTTTTAAGGCATTATATAGTATTCCGGCTTTTTTATTCCCAATGCATTTTTCCAGTTCTGACAATTCCAGCAACTTGATTTTTTTTACTGATTTATATTTTTTCAACAAAATTTCTACTGTTGCTTTTCCAATTCCTTCTATGGATTCCAATTCATTTGTAATGGCTGATTCGCTTCTTTTATCTCTGTGAAAGCCAATTCCAAAACGATGGACTTCATCTCTGATTCTTCTGATTAATTTCAAACTGTCACTATTCCAAGGTAATTGGATGGATTCCGTATCGCCTGCGAAGAAGAGTTCTTCTTTATTTTTGGCTAATCCCACCAAGGTTAATTTACCCTTCAATCCAAGGGATTCAATAGCACTTAAAGCCGCATTTAACTGTCCTTTACCTCCATCTATTATAGTCAAGTCAGGAAAGTCTTCTCCTTCTTCATTCATTCGCTTATACCTTCTGGTAACGATTTCTTTCATGCTGGCAAAATCATCAATTCCTTCAACTGTTTTTATGATAAATCGGCGGTAATCTTTTTTTGAAGGAATGCCATTCTTAAAACAAACCATCGCAGCTACTGCATTTGTACCATGTAAATTAGAATTGTCGAAACACTCAATGTGAGCGGGTACTTTCTTCAATTGTAAATCATCTTGTAATCTTTGTAATATTTCCTCCATTTCTACACTATTCTTTTCTTCAAGCAGCAGCATCTTTTTTGTTTTCAATTCTCGTTTGAAATAGTCTGCATTTTTTTGAGATAAATCCAATAATTTCTTTTTATCCCCTGTCTTTGGGATAGTAATAATGATATTTCTTTCGGGGTAATCAATAAGAAAGGGAACCACAATTTCCTTAGCATCACTGTTATAAAGTTGTCTTAATTGCAAAATGGCAAATCGAAGCACTTCATTTGGCGCTTCGTCGAGTTTCTTCTCGAGTGTAATCGTTTTCGTATGTATGATACTCCCATTATTTACAGCTAAATAGTTTACATAGGCAATATCTCCTTCTTCTAAAATAGTGAATACGTCGGTGCTCCCAATGCTCGTATTGACTACCGTAGACTTCGCCTGGTATTGTTGGAGTTGTAGTATTTTATTCTGATAATTGGCAGCTTTTTCAAATTCCAGTGCTGCTGATTGAACGGCAACTTTATTTTTCAATTCTGTAAGTAAGGGTGTCAGGTTCCCCTTTAATAATGACTTTAATTGTAAAATGCCTTCGTCATATTCTTCCTTAGTCTGTAAGCCTTCACAAGGACCCTTGCAATTTCCAAGGTGATATTCCAAACAAACTTTAAACTTCTTTTTTGTAATATTAGTTTCGGAAAGATTCAGTTTGCAATTTCGTAAAGGAAAATATTGTTTGATGAATTCAACAATTTCTCTTGCATTATTGATAGAACTATATGGGCCAAAATAAAGCGAACCGTCTTTTATTTTTTTCCTGCTGAAGAATACTCTTGGAAATCTTTCGTTTTTGATGACGACATAAGGGTAGTTTTTGTCATCCTTTAAATTGATATTATAGTGTGGCTGGTAAGTTTTTATTAAAGAGCTTTCCAGAAAAAAAGCATCTTCTTCATGATCTACAATGGTGAATTCAATAGTATGAATTTTCTTGACTAATTCAATAGTCTTTTGATTAGAAATCGTTTTGTTGAAATAGCTACTAACTCTTTTCTTTAATTGTTTTGCTTTTCCAACGTAGATAAGTTTATTACTCGAATCAAAATATTTGTACACTCCAGGGTTCGTAGGAATGTTCTGTGATATTTTTGAAAATTCTTCTTGAGTCATGGCTGTCTAATAATCCCATTTGATGTTTACTTCATCAATTATTTGAGGCTTCTCACCCTTGTTACTTTCAACAATGGTAATAGCTCTGCAACCTTTTCCTGGAATCCATGTAAATTGTCTCAATTTATCAGGACTCAATTTTTTTACTAAATAGATTCTATTAACCGAGTTTGTTTCCGGATCGATGTAAACATCCCAATGAATCCATGGCAATGTTTCAGGTAAAATATTGATAGGGTCATACACTAACGTAACTGCAGATAACGTCTCATCAAAAAACTTTTTCTCAGAAAAAAAAGATGCATAACTAATAGAATCTATCAATGGGGAATAAAACTCCTGGAATTCCTTTTCTAATTCTTCTACCTTAATCCAGGAAGAGTCTTTTTGTTGTCCTCTGAAAAAATACTTAATAGGATTCTTTCCATTTCTCCTTATTTCTGTAAGCTCTCCTTTGATGAAATCACCTACAGGAAAGAAGGATGCGGTTTCTTTTGAACTGTCAATATTCTTTTGATTAACCTGTTCTGTAGTATCGGCTGTTTTATTTCGTTGATTACAACTGATTGTCACAGCTAGTACTAAAATAAGTAAGGGAGTAGTTTTCATGCGTTAATAATTATTTTAATGACCACATGTTTCAATATTTACGATTATACTCTTTCCATCTATGCTAACCTACATTTCAATAAATACAAGGATAAAAAAATGGGGTAATTAAGCAGTGGAGTCATCAATTTCGAAACGGATAATACCACATTTAAAAATTCCTGGAAATACCAAGCTTCAAACCGATGTTGTAAAACTTCTCGTTGTAATTGTATGTTTTATCATAGTTTGAAAGTAATTGGTATTTTAATTGTGGCCCCGCATTTAGATATGCGCCATTACTTATTTTTAAGCTCAGGAAGGTTTCCACACTTGTATTAATATTCCATTTCCTTTTGTCGGATTGGTTGAATGTATTATAATGATCAGTAGCTGAATAATCACCTATTCTGTATGTAGGCTCAATACCAGCTCCAGCATACCAATGCAGCCAGTTGTTTCCGGCAATTTCAAATTCTGTTCCTATGGGAAATGAAATCTGGTAGGAAGAGTAGTTAATGGAATTGTCATCACCAAGGTTCATCGTTTTTCCTAAATCAGCAGCAGAGAAAAAGCTGCTTTTTGCGGTTGATGCATTGTCGAAATTATTGTCTTTCAATTTGAATCTTGAGTAATTCAACTGCATTCCTGCTTTAACACGAAATGCTTTTGTGATATTGATCAAAACTGCTCCGCCAGCTTCAAAATTCAAATTATTTGAATAGCTGTAATTGCGATTTTTATCGGTTTGATCTAAAGTATTCAGCGTATTGGCAGACTCCTTGTTTTCTATATTGCTGTAACTAATAGATGGTGCTGCATATAATTCATAAGATAATAATCCAGTCGAATGGTCGTTCGAAATGGAGTAAACATTTGTAGCTGAAAAATCCTTTTTATCAGCGATTAAAGAGGAGTGGAAATCAATCTTATGATCTGTAGCTTTTAATAACATCGAGTTCGAAATACTTGGGCTCGATTTGAAATTATTTTCAAACGTATGTTTCTGGAATTGATTTTTGTGCGATAAAATGAATTTCGAAACCGAGGAATTTTTATTCTTCGAAAAGGTTTGGGTTAGTAATGTCTCAATAGATCTAGACTTGTTTATTGTTGAGATTTCTTTTGCATCAATTGCGTTTGTTACAGATGCAACTATTGTAGTATTCACCGGATTTTTTTTTGAGCCTTGTTTACCAGCATTGTTGATTCCTAATGAAAATATTGAAAGCAAGATGATTAGTGAGGTGAAAGCCGATGGCATTTTTTTACTTGGATGTATGTTATTGTAAATGCTCTTCCAAACGCGTGTTTTAGGCTGCATTTTAAAGTCGACAAGACTATCCTTTAAAAACTGTTCCAATGAATCTATGTTATAATAATTTTCCATGTTCCTATAATTCTTTTAAAAAACCTGTTTGATGCTTGATTTTTTAACCGGTCTTTCTATAATTTCTTTATTTATTAAAATTGTCTCAAGCGTTTTCTTTGCCCTCGCATACTGGCTTCTGCTGGTTACTTCTTCTATTTCAAGCATTCTTGAAATTTCATGGTGTGAATAACCTTCAATGGCATACAAATTCAAAACTGTTCTATATCCAAGCGGAAGTAATCTGATGCATTCTACAATTTCCTTTGCTTGAATGATGGAAGTAATAAAAGCGTCTTTCGATTGAATAGCTGCCGCATTACTGATGTCAATCGTGTCATCAAATTTTTTGTTTTTTTTGATGATATTGATGCAGGTATTTACAACAACTCGTCTGATCCATCCTTCTATAGGTCCATCATTTCTGAATTGATGAAGTTGTGTGAATACTTTTATAAAACCCTCTTGCAGCATGTCTTCAGCATCTTCCCTATTATAGGCATAACGATAGCAAACCCCCAACATTTTTGGACTGAATTTATTATACAAAAATTCCTGAGCGATGGCATTATTTATTTTGCTTCCCTCAAGCATTTGCTCTTCGGTCATACCTAAATATTAAGTTGCAAATATACTGATAAAATGCCTTTT
>CALQJK010000119.1:0-6111 GCA_943330875.1 Chitinophaga pinensis | reverse complement strand
TGAACCTTATTTAGAAATTGGGATTCTGAAATTATTAAAGAAAAGAGCAGGTTGGCTCGTATTGCTTTTTCTTGGAGAGATGTTAACCGCCTCTGCCATGCAGTTTTTTCAACATGAAATAGAAACGGCAACAGTTCTAGCATTATTCATCCCCTTAATCATGAGTAGCGGTGGGAATAGTGGATCTCAGGCCTCTACATTAATCATCCAGGCAATGGCTTTGGGAGAACTAACCATCGCTGATTGGTGGAGAGTGATGAGAAGAGAATTGATTACAGGTTTTTTACTAGGCGTTATTTTAGGAAGCATTGGTTTGCTAAGAATCTTCATCTGGCAAAACCTCCATATTTTTGATTATGGAATACATTGGAATCTTTTGGCAATAACTATTTTCTTTTCATTGATGGGCATTGTTTTATGGGGCAGCTTGATGGGATCGATGCTTCCTATTATTTTAAAGAGATTAAAACTGGATCCTGCCGCTTCATCAGCACCATTCGTAGCTACTTTGGTAGATGTTACAGGCATAGTAATCTACTTCTCTGTTGCTTACTTTTTCTTAAAAGGCATATTACTTTAATCATACTTGCAGATACTATTAGATATGCCATCATTGAGCATAAAATCATTAAATTGCAACACAAATAACTAAACTTATAGAACATGTGTGGAATCGTTGGCTATACAGGAACAAGACAAGCTTACCCGATCATTTTAAAAGGATTGAAGCGATTAGAATATAGAGGTTATGATAGTAGTGGCGTTGCTTTATTAAATGATGGGAAGCTAAATGTTTATAAGAAAAAAGGCAAAGTCGCAGAATTGGAAGAAGCGATGATTGGGAAAAATACAGATGCGCATATAGGCATTGGTCATACTCGTTGGGCTACTCATGGAGAACCTAGTGATAGAAATGCTCACCCACATTTATCTGCAAACGGAAAATTAAGTATGATCCATAATGGCATCATTGAGAACTACGCTTTAATAAAACAAGACCTTGTAAACAAAGGATATCATTTTACAAGTGACACAGATACCGAAGTGTTGTTGAATTTTATTGAAGACATTCAAAAAAACAATGACGACTGTAAACTCGAAGAAGCATTAAGAATCGCTTTAAAAAGAGTAAGTGGAGCTTACTGCATCTTATTGATAGAACAGGACAACCCAGATACGATCATTGCTGCAAGAAAAGGAAGCCCATTAGTAATAGGCATTGGTAAAGGAGAGCATTTTCTTGCCAGTGATGCCTCTCCTATTATTGAATATACAAAAGAAGTTGTTTATGTTAATGATTATGAACTTGCCATTGTAAAACCTGACGAACTTATCTTGAAGAATTTGGGTAATGAAAAAATCACTCCTTATATCACTAAGCTCGACATGGAACTTGCTGCCATTGAAAAAGGCGGATACGACCACTTCATGATTAAAGAAATATTTGAACAGCCAAATACCATTTTCGATTGCTTACGGGGAAGACTATACGCTAAAGAAGGGAATATAAAAATGAGTGGGGTTGATGATAATATTGATCAACTGCTAAATGCCCAACGCATAATGATTGTTGCTTGTGGCACAAGCTGGCATGCCGGATTAGTAGCGGAATACATTATAGAAGAATTGTGCCGCATTCCGGTTGAAGTTGAATATGCATCTGAATTCCGATACCGAAATCCAATTGTAAATAAAGGCGATGTTATTATTGCCATTTCACAAAGTGGTGAAACAGCAGACACTTTAGTCGCGCTGGAGAAAGCAAAAGAAAATGGCGCTTTTATATTTGGAGTGGTAAATGCAGTAGGATCTTCCATTGCAAGAATATCAAACGCTGGCGCTTATACGCATGCGGGGCCGGAAATCGGCGTTGCATCAACCAAGGCCTTTACAGGACAGCTTGCCGTATTAATGATGGTGGCTTTGGATATTGCCAAACATAAAGGAACAATTACCAATGAACGTTACCTTCAGCTGTTACTTGAATTGGAACAGGTTCCAGAAAAAGTAAATAGTATCCTGAAAAATGCCGATGACTTAAAAGCCATTGCAGAAAAATATAAAAATGCCTCCGACTTTCTTTTCCTTGGAAGAGGATATAATTTCCCTATCGCACTTGAAGGCGCTTTGAAACTTAAAGAAATATCTTACATACATGCTGAAGGATATCCTGCAGCAGAAATGAAACACGGTCCTATTGCATTGGTTGATGAAAACTTGCCCGTTGTTTTTATAGCAACTAATGACCCATACCATGAAAAGATCATGAGTAATATGCAGGAAATCAAAGCAAGAAAAGGAAAAGTTATTTCCATTATTACCGAAGGCGACACCTTTAGTCGATCTCTCAGTGATGATTATTTTGAAATACCAATGGCTGATGAACTTATAGCGCCGTTATTGACTGTAGTGCCTCTTCAACTTTTGTCTTATTATGTAGGCACAGCGAAAGGGATTGATGTAGACAAGCCAAGAAATTTAGCAAAATCGGTAACCGTGGAATAGCAAAAAAGAATGAATTTATTATTAATAGAGCAAGGAAATAATTATTGAGTACATAATTTAGATTCGAATGAATATCATTAAAAAAAAATCTACCGCAAAAATTGGATATGATTTCATAGAAGCTCAATACCTCCCAAAAGGGAAAAATGAATACCACCTTAGGGACAAACAAAATCCTAATTGCTCATCATACAAGCCATTAACTTCCGAACAGATAGCTGTATTAATAAAGAATCAAAATACATCGGACAATTGGGAGAAAATATTAGTCTCAAATAAATTCAATCCTAATTTCATAAAGAACACTAAATTTTTCGGATTAGTACGCATTGGAAATTTATCAGCCGTTTTTCATGAGTTTCATGATTTCAACATTCCAGAAGGCATTTACAATAGCACCATTATCAGCAGCGATATTGGCAATCATGTTTGCATCGACAATGTTAACTACATGAGCCATTACATTATAGACGATGAAGTTATTGTCGCTAATGTAAACGAATTGGCCACTACAGACAAAGCAAAATTTGGTAATGGCATTTTGAAAGATGGCGAAACTGAAACGCAAAGAATGATCATTGAAGTGTGTAATGAAAATGGTGGACGTTTTATTATTCCGTTTGACGGCATGTTGGCTGGAGATGCCTATATGTGGAGTAAATTCAGAGACGATGAAAAGCTTTTAAACAAATTCAAAGAATTAACGGAGAAGAAGTTTGATAAACAACGAGGGTACTATGGAAAAATTGGGAAGAGGACAGTAGTTAAAAACTGTAGAATTATTAAAGACACGAACATCGGTGAAGATGCGTATATCAAAGGCGCCAACAAACTTAAAAATCTGACCATCAATAGTGATGCAAAAAGAAAATCTCAAATTGGTGAAGGCTGTGAATTGGTAAATGGAATTATTGGATATGGATGCAGGATTTTCTATGGCGTAAAGGCAGTAAGATTTATAACTGCATCTCATTCCCAACTTAAATATGGAGCAAGATTAATTAATTCTTATTTAGGCAATAACTCCACGATTTCCTGTTGTGAAGTTTTAAATACTTTACTATTCCCATCGCACGAACAACACCATAACAATTCCTTTCTTTGTGCTTCATTAATCATGGGGCAAAGTAATATTGCTGCTGGGACCACCATCGGGAGTAATCACAATAGCAGAAGTGCAGATGGGGAAATAATCGCTGGGAGAGGCTTCTGGCCTGGATTGTGTGTAAGTCTTAAACACAATTCTACATTCGCTTCTTTTACAATGATTGCAAAAGGCGACTATCCTTCTGAATTAAATATCCCTATTCCCTTTAGTCTAATCAGTAACGACTTCGCTAATGACCGCTTGGTTATCATGCCTGCATATTGGTTCATGTACAACATGTATGCATTGGCGAGAAACGCGTCTAAATATCAGGATAGAGATAAGAGAATTCATAAAATTCAAAATATAGAGTTTGACTATTTGGCCCCAGATACAATAAATGAAATTTTTGATTCACTTATTATTTTGGGGAAACTAGAAGTAGATAAAAATGATGAAGCCATTATTAAAGGCTTGGAAAATAGCAAACGAAAAATCAACATCATTAAGGTTCAACAATCAACGAAAGTGTTTAAAGAAATTGTTCAACTTTATGCTTGCACTGAAATCCTAAAACACATCTCTGAAAACAAAATAGAGAATTTTGAAAGTTTAAAGAAAACACTAAAGCCCCTTTCTGAAAGGAACAATTGGATGAATATAGGTGGTCAACTTATGCCTTTTTCAGAAATAGAAAAACTTAAAACCCAGATTAAAAATAATAAAATAAAAAGCTGGGACGAAGTACACGAATTTTATCAGGAACAAAACAACAATTATAATAAAAACAAATTGATTCACGCATATACCTGCCTCTTAGAGCTCTTGCAAATAAAAAACAAAGACTTCACTCCTGCGCTATTCAAAGAATTGTTGACAAATATGATTGCAACAAAAAAATGGATGACCGAAGGTATTTACCAGAATCGTGCAAAAGATTATACGAATCCTTTCAGATCTATGGTATATGAAAACAAAACTGAAATGGAAAATGTCATTGGGAAGCTGGAAGACAATGGATTTATTAAAGAGCAGATAATGGCATTTGAAACCCTGAAAAAAAATACGAATACATTAATTCGGAAATGGAAGTTGAAATAAATTTGGCACATTACTCAATAAAATACTGAAGGGCTAATTCATATCCTCTTAGACCTAATCCACTGATTACGGCTTTTGCCTTTGCTGAAACATGCGATATTTTTCTGAATTCTTCTCTGCTAAAAATATTGGAAACATGCACTTCTACAACCTTTGCGGATATTGCTGCAATTGCATCGCCAATCGCGACTGACGTATGCGTATATCCGCCAGGATTCAATATGATGCCGTGATATTCAAACCCTACCCTTTGCAATTCATTAATCATTTCGCCTTCAACATTACTTTGAAAATAACTGAAGTCAATCCCTGGGTATTTATTTTTCAATAACTTAAAATAATCATCAAAAGATTGAAACCCATAAATATCCGTTTCACGATTCCCTAAGAGATTTAAGTTAGGGCCATTAATAATTGCTATTTTCATTTGTATATAATTTCCTTTAAAGCTGGATTACGTGTTAGAGTTATAATTATCATGCTCGATTGTAATTGAGCCGATAATTACGGCTATTTCAGTTTACTATTTAATATGTGGTAAAAATACAGAAACAATAAATAGTCAATCATAAAAAGTCGATTTTAATTTTAGACCTCACTTTTACAAATAATATTTAATGCTAGTGATATTTAGATTGTATTTTTTGTGATGGGCAGATTTTATCGTTCGTACCTTGTTGTGGTTCGTACCTGGTTCGTACCTGGTTCGTACCTGGTTCGTACCTGGTTCGTACCATGGAAAGCGGCTACATGATAATTCATCATTCACCGTATCTAATGCAGCAGTTTGATTCGTTTTTAAAGATTTTGTGGTTAGTACCTGGTTCGTGCCATGGCAAGAAGCGCCATGACTAATTCATCTTTCATTGCATCTAATACAGCAGTTTTATTATTTTTTGATAATTATGTGGTTCGTACCTGGTTCGTACCACGGCATCGCAGCATCAGCATACTCATTTACTCATTGAAATGTAATTATAAAACAAAACCCCTCTCGATTAGGAGAAGGGTTCGCAATATTATTCTTTAATGAATTAAGCTTCTGGTGTTTCTTCTACAACTTCTGCTTCTGTAGTTGTTTCTTCCGTCGCTTCTGCATCAGCTTTTTTCTTAGCACCACCAGCACGACGTGTTTTCTTAACTGTTTCTGTAGCTTGACCAATTCCTTTGCCATAAATTTCATTGAAATCTACCAGCTCTATCATAGCCATTTCTGCATTATCACCAATACGAGCACCTAACTTGATGATACGTGTGTATCCTCCTGGACGATCAGCAATTTTTGGAGCAACTACTGTAAATAATTCTTTTACAGCTTCTTTATCGTTTAAGTAACTAAATACAATACGATGGTTATGCATAATCGCTTCTTTGCTTGAATTAGCCTTTGTTTTAGTAATCAATGGCTCAATAAAAGT
>CALQJK010000118.1:0-6187 GCA_943330875.1 Chitinophaga pinensis | reverse complement strand
CTGCCATTCAGGAAACGTTACAAAAAACGAATTTAGCATCATTAAAAGTTGGCGATTTTGTCAATGTAGAAAGATGTATGCAAATGAATGGAAGGCTTGATGGGCATATTGTTCAAGGGCATGTAGACACAACTGCGATTTGTAAAAATATTTTTGAAAAAAACGGAAGTTGGGAATTCACGTTTGAAATTGACCCTTCCTTTTCTACTCTCATCATTGAAAAAGGATCCATTGCAGTAAATGGCATCAGTCTCACTATTTTTAATCTTACCCATAACAACTTTACCGTTGCCATTATTCCCTATACTTTTGAACATACTAATATCAAAAAATTAAAAGTAAATGAAACTGTGAATATTGAATTTGACATGATTGGAAAATATGTACAAAGGCTGTATACCTTACAACAGACAACCAATAAATAAAAATGTTGCTCCAATTAATGAGTCATCACTACATCATCAAAATGTAATTTGTATTGAATTAAAAACCATGCTTTCATTTCTTTATGCATAAAGTGACCAACCAGCTAGTACAAAAAAAAACAACGTTTCTTATTGCGTTGTGGGTAATAGTTCAATTTTCAATTCTTTATTCCCATGGCATTAATTCAAATGGAGAAGCATTTCGATTTATTCGGGAAGCGAGACACCTTATTAACCATCAGCCGTTTTCGACTCCTATTTATTTCATGTATCTGATTGAAATTCTATTAATTTTTATCAAAATAAAATTTTCTTTCTCTTATGGCTTCATAGTTGCCATTCAACTTCTTTTAAATTTAGTTGCCCTCCTATCATTTAAAAGATTTGTTTATTCATTATACGGCTCTGAAAAATTATCCCTAATTGCCGCATCCATACTGACAATTTGTATCCCTTATCAATTTTTCAACAGTTACGTTTATACGGAATCTATTTTCTTCAGTCTATCCATCATTTTCAGTTGCTTTCTCCTAAACATAAAAGAATTCAACACAAAAAATTTGATTAATGTTTCACTATGGTTATTATTATTATGTCTTACAAGACCAACAGGAATATTTTTCATCAGTGCAACCTTTATGGTGTATTTTTTAAAAGCTACGGGCGGCATGTCTCTATTAAAGAGAATGATATTATTTTCCGCAATCACTATCTTTTTTATATTTCTACTCAACAACATGATGGGAAGTGGAAAAGGAGTAAATGTAATAAGTCCATTTAGAGAAGAACATATTATTTGCGATGTGCCTACTGTAATTACGGCCGGCACCCAACAACCAGATGACAATTCAATTCTTGGGCTTCTGACTTACATTTTGAAACATCCAAGACAGTTTATCAAAATGAGTTTATTAAAAACGATTGCTTTTTTTGGATTAAACAGAACTTACTTTTCTTTAATACACAATCTTTTTACTGATATTTATTTTTACAGCTTGTACTTACTTATTATACTTGGGATTGTTCAATGGAAAACAAATAAATCAATTCACTTTGTTTATTATTTTTCACTCGTTTTTATTTTCTGGATGTTGGTAGTTTTTTCGTGTGATGAATGGAACAATAGATTTTTTCTTACGCTAACTCCTTTCCTTATTTTAATGGCTCTTCCAGCTATTTCAAAGTGGTTTAAAAAACAAGATAGCTAATTTAAATTTTCTTTCCCGACATGGCCTTCCCTATAGCTTCATCCATGATACGTTCAGCATACGGACGTGATATATTGTTGAGCTCTTCTATTTTTTGATGGATTAGATTTTTGTTTTCCATGGTAATTGCCAGTTGTAATGACTGCATAGCTGCTGCGGATTGCAGTAATTCTTCTTGTGTTATTGATGCTGCATTTTTCTGAAGAAACTTTTCTGTAGTTTTCAACAGCTGTTCCCCTTCTGTTCTAGCTTCTGTAAGTGCTCGGATAGTAATATCGTCTTGTGCATGAGTAATAGAATCTAATAACATTTTTTCAACTTCTTCATCAGTTAACCCATATTGAGGCTTTACTTCTATTTGTTGAGAAACGCCGCTTCTTAATTCTTTAGCCGATACCGTTAGTATGCCATCCGCATTGATTAAAAAACGAATTTCTACTTTAGCCATACCTGCTGGCATACCAGGAATATTTGTCAAATTAAATTCCGCAAGCTTTCTGTTATCAATAACAAGATCCCGTTCACCTTGGAATACCGTAACCCTCATTGAAGCCTGTCCATCTATCTGAGTCGTGTATTGTCTGGATGCGGAAGACGGAATTTTTGTATTTCTCGGAATCAATACATCCATCAAGCCTCCGGCAGTTTCGATACCTAAACTTAGCGGGGTAACATCAAGCAATAAAACGTCTTTATTATTTCCTGCCAGAATATCTGCCTGAATAGCTGCACCCAATGCCACGACTTCATCTGGATTTACCTTATCATTTACGATCTTGCCAAAGAAATCACTAACCATGCGCTTTAAGAAAGGCACTCTGGTACTACCTCCTACCATGATAATGGAATCTATTTCTGATTTTTTGATCTCCGCATCTTTTACCGCCTTTGCGCAGCAATCTAAAGTACGGCTTACTAATGGCGCTATTAATTCCTCAAATTCGCTTTTGGACAATATAAGTGGTCTTCCATCAATCGTATCTTCAAAGAGATCAGCAGTAGTCAAGTACTTTTTGGCGGTCTCCGCTTTCAGTCGCAGGGTTTGAGTAAAAATCTTATTTACATGCAGCTGATCCAACGAAAAACCCAATTGTTGACACCAATGCTGAATGATAATATTATCAAAATCATCACCTCCAAGGTAGGTATCACCGTTAGTTGACAACACTTCAAAAATTCCATCTGTAATCCGAAGAATAGAAATATCAAATGTTCCACCACCAAAATCATACACAGCAATTAATTCTGAATCATTAGTTTTCTTTTCAAGACCCAATCCATAAGCCAAACTTGCAGCAGTGGGCTCATTGATAATTCTCAAGACGTCTAATCCTGCGAGCTTCCCAGCATCTCTGGTGGCTTGTCTTTGTGCATCATTGAAATATGCTGGAACAGTTATAACGGCTTTATTTACGGGAGTTTTTAAAATATGTTCTGCTCTTTTTTTGAGTTCTTTTAATATAAAAGAAGACAATTCAACGGGAGAATAAAATTGATTACCCAATTGCACTTTTACCAAACTATCTGTATTGTCATCGATAATTTTATAAGAAAAAAAGGATTCATTTTTTTTGATGTCTTGGTAACTTTTACCCATTAATCTTTTTGCAGAGAATACTGTTCTTTCCGGATGGGTTTCTAAAAATGCTTTTGCGGTTTCTCCAACTTCTATGTTTCCAAATTCATCAAAATAAATAACTGATGGAACAAGAGAATGGGTGTTATGTTCTTTTAGTGCTATTGGCTTTCTGGTTTCAGGATGAATAATTGCAATAAGGCTATTTGTTGTGCCCAAATCTATTCCAACAATAATTTCCTCTTTCTGTAAACTTCCAGTAGCGATATTTATAGCAATTTTAGCCATCAAATTAATTTTTAAGGAGCGAAGGTAAAAATAAAAAAGGCTGCTTGTGTAAAGCAACCTTCTAATGATTTTCTATTTGAGAAAAATTATCTCATTAAATACATTTTACCGTAGCCTTTTTTGAAATATTTATCCGTATTATCACCATCACCGGTGTATTTATCCAATGACTTCCCATTTAAATTGGTTAATACGCGGTAAATATAAACGCCATTAGCCAGTTTTTGACCATAACTATCTGTTCCATCCCATTTAAACTCGGTAATATTTCTTCCGATATGAATAGGCCCCAATTCATCTTTGGTAATTTCTCTGACTACTTTTCCTGTAATCGTCAAAATCTGAATTCTGATATTCTGAGGAATTTCGCTGCCTGTAACTGTAAAAACGAAAGCCGTTGAAGTTGTAAATGGATTGGGGTAGTTCAGTAAATTGGAGATCATGGGCTTATTAATAACGGAAAAGCCTACGCGATAAGTTAAGCTTGCTGCATTATTGCTACTTCCAGCATTATTTCCAGATACATCCTTACCCGAAACAATAAGCTCATAATCGCCATCCTCAGCAAAAACTGGTGCGAATTCAATACTTGCTGTATTTTCTCCGGAGGATAAATTAGCAGGCACAAAACGCATGGTGTCGCCGAATTGATAGGAATGAATACTGTTGTCGGGGAACTTGATTTGTAAAGATATTAAGGAGGTGTCATCCAATGCCAGATAGCGATTCTCATCTTTTAGTTTGATTAAAATATGTGGCTTTGAAGCTACAATATCTTTGTTAAGAATATGCACTCCATCAAAAGTGACATCAAGCAAAGGATTATATTTATCGCTTTTTTTAATATAAAAATTGTTTGTCCAGACATTATTATAATGAAACTGTTCGGGCTGGTCATTATCTGGATTAAAGTCAATGCTCCAGGTGTTATCCTCACTAAAATTTCTGGTATCTATTTTATAATGAACAGTAATCGTATCCCCAGGAAGAAGCGTCTTACGTTTAGGAATCAAGATAGTATCAGTCGTGTTGTCTGATTTATTAATCATCAATTTTACTTTTAAAAGACTATCAAAAGAATTGTTACTGATATTCTTAAACGCAATATTTACATCAATTGACTCCCCTTCTTCGACACTATCTTTTGTGCTAAATAAAATTGCAGGTGATACGGCTCCTTCAGGAAGCAAATCTGCATTAATTCTTAAATACCGTAATTGATTAGGCGTAAGAAAATGTTGATCTTTATTGATGACTACTAATTTGATATAGGGAGAATCTACGAAAGCCAAACTGGTATCTTGTGAGGGATACATTGTTGAAAGCAACGTAAACACCCCACTGTTACCTGTACCCCAAACCTGCACTTTTACAGAATCAGCGGTAACGTCTGCATCTGTTGTACCACCTCTCCAATGCAAAGACTTCCATGCTCTTGCAGGGCCGTATACAGGCGATACTATAGTGCCTACATTGGCTCCCACTCCCATTAATCTGAAAGTCTGATCAATGTAAGAAGACTTCGTTGGGCCCATTATTTGAGTGGGCGGAAAAGTATTATTCCCTTTTTTGAAAAAATACAAGAACGGCAAATTTTGAGTAAAACTATCAATTTGATTAAAGCCAATGGACTTAAGTTTATGATAAAGAGAATGGCCTGATCCTAAAGCAAGTGTGTCATTCATCCATTGATTAATAAAGGAAGTGTTAGAAATATTCGCCAGATTTGTAATGGCAACGTACATGCCATTTGGAATGGAATCAATGAAATTCATAGCATTAGCTCTATGAGTAGCGTTACTATAATTATACTCAAAAAATGCTCTGGCAGTATCTGCTGGTGAGGTCCCCGGACAAGCATACCTGCTTCCATACAATCCGCTTGTAGCACTCACGTTGTGATTACGCCAAGGAAGTAATGTCAATGTATCGAAAACATAAAATTGCATATTATTATAATTACCGGCTCCACCACTTATGCAGCCATAAAACTCCAATTGATTGACTCCTAGGTTAACATTAATTCTATCATAATTAAAATAGGGATACAAGCCCGTTCGTATCGTTAAATTTTGAGGGATTTCTTTGAATTTGAATTGTCTGCTCGAATCCAGTGTGATGTCATTATAATTTGATTTGAGAAATTGATAATAATGAGATTGATTATACCCAGGAGAGCTTAAAGATAAATACACAAAAGATGAACTGTTCCAGGTTAAAGTATTTGAATTTAAAGGAAGCATTACCACTCTCCAATAATAAACTGTACTGTCTGTAAAAATGATATCTGATGGATTAAATTCAACAAGCCCACCACGGCCATTTTTATCATAAGATTTTTTGAATGGCGAATTAAACAACTCCGTAGTATCTATTTCCATTTTATAAGATCTTATACCATTAAACTGGTTAGTGGTACTGGCACTATAGGTAATGTTCTGACTATTTACAATAGAAAAATTGGATGGGTACACAGGCCTAAGTTCATCAGGGAAAATATAAAGTTCTTTCGTAAACGTATTATTCATTTCATTGAGTTCATCTATACTGTTGGACGTATCCAGATCAATGATGATTCTGTTCAATCCTTTGTTCAATGCAGCAATATTTATTGTTGTATCAAGCAGATAGGAAGTACTTGGAAAATACGGTGTAGTATAAACATTATTGAATCCAGGTAATAATTTTTT
>CALQJK010000117.1:0-6188 GCA_943330875.1 Chitinophaga pinensis | reverse complement strand
CAAATCGGTTAGGAAATAATAAGGATTCATATCCGCCGCGGCGGACGGCAGTTCAAGTCTGCTCCCCGATACTAAAAGTCAGAACGAAAATGAGAGCGAGAGCGATCATGAAGTTCTGACTTTTTTTTCGCTCTCATTCTGTTTCTCGCACTGTCTTCACCACCACTCGGTTAGATAATTGTCCTCCTAAGCGTACAATAGCTTAAATACTTTTTTTAGTTGTTCTGACTTTTTTTATAATAACAACTGTTGTAGCATTTTTTGATAGCTATTTCCCCAAACTGAGTAGATAATAGTTACTTTTGCTAACTAATTATTTATGGCCATGTGCAAATTATCCTTAGGTGTCATCAGTTTTTTTTTGATATGCTTTGTTAGTTTAACTTCCTGCAAGAGTAATACTAAAGATCAGCAAAAACAAATTGTACCCTCGCCTGCTATTGTGGATGTAATGATTGCAGTAATGAAGCCGATGAACAATACTCTCGAAGTTAACGGTGTTGTTCTTGCGAATGAATCTGTTGAAATTCATCCTGAAGTTAATGGGAGGCTTGTTTTTTTAAATATTTCAGATGGCGCTTTTGTAAAAGAAGGGACTGTGTTAGCCAAAATTAATGATGCTGAGTTGCAGGCTCAATTATCCAAAAGTAAATCGCAATTATGGCTTGCTGGAAAAAATGAAGATCGATTAAAGAAATTGCTTCAGATCAACGGCGTGAATCAATCCGATTATGATCTTGCCCTTAATGCTTTAAATAACATAAAAGCTGATATCGAATTTATCAACGCGCAGATTGACAAAACCCTCATTAGATCACCTTTTAGCGGAAATCTCGGCTTAAGAATGGTCAGTCCGGGAGCTTACTTAACTACTCAAACGGTGCTAGCTACTTTGCAACAAACCAATCAGATGAAAATTGATTTTGCTGTTCCTGAATTATACAGTGGGTTGATT
The DNA here is from genome assembly GCA_943330875.1 of Chitinophaga pinensis. Lineage (GTDB taxonomy): Bacteria > Bacteroidota > Bacteroidia > Chitinophagales > Chitinophagaceae > Ferruginibacter > Ferruginibacter pinensis_G. The sequence goes on along the minus strand of CALQJK010000117.1, from coordinate 5,233 downwards.
AAAATAGGAAATGAAGTGTCGCTGGTTGTAGGAGAAAAAGAAAATTATGCTGCTAAAATAATTGCTACAGAGTCTTCTGTAAATAGTGCTACGGGAAATCTTAAAGTAAGAGCCTTGTTACCAAAAGGCAATATAAGGCCAGGCACTTTTGTGAAAGTTCAATTGAAAGAAGGAGAAAATATGCAGTCTATTATCGTGCCTACTAACGCTATTATTCCGGATGCTACATCAAAAAAAGTTGTTGTCGTAAAAGATGGTATTGCTGAAATGGTAAAAGTTACTACAGGTATTCGTTCCGCTTATGGAGTTGAAATTACTAGCGGGATTGCTGTGGGGGATTCCATTGTAGTTACTGGTATTTTATTCGTGAAGCCCAAAAAACCTGTAAAAGTAAGATCGTTAAAAACACTAGAGGATTTTATTAATCAATAGATAACAGCCATTCATGAACATTTCATCATTTTCCATCAAACGGCCTGTATTCGCTATAGTACTCAACATTGTAATCGTGTTGTTTGGTATTGTAGGGTATACTTTTTTGGCTGTTCGTGATTATCCAGCTATTGATCCTCCGATTATAAATGTAACGACTTCTTATGCTGGTGCTAATGCTGATATTGTCGAAAGCCAGATTACAGAGCCGCTTGAAAAAATAATCAATGGCATTCCTGGTATCAGGTCTATCAGTTCTTCCAGTGCTAATGGTAAAAGCAGTATTAATATTGAATTCAACCTAGGTGAAAGTCTTGAAGCTGCGGCTAATGATGTTCGTGATAAAGTCGGGCAGTCTGTTCGAAATCTTCCACAAGATATTGATGCAGCTCCTGTAGTAACTAAAAATGATGCTAATAGTGATTTTATAATTTTAGTAGGATTACAGAGTAATAATAAAAGTCAGATGGAATTGAGTGACTATGCAGAAAATGTTTTACAGCAAAAATTACAAACTATTCCAGAAGTTAGTTCGGTTAATATTCTCGGCCAAAAGAGACCTTCCATGCGGATTTGGACTGATCCTGAAAAGATGAATATTTACCATGTTGCATTCAGTGATATCAAAAATGCTTTAGACAGAGAAAATATTGAAGTGCCTTCAGGAAAAATTTACGGGAAATCAACAGAACTTACGATCAGAGTGCTGGGGAAATTGCTAACAGAAGATGATTTTAATAATATTATTTTAAAACAAAGTGACGAAGGAATTGTAAGACTAAAAGATATTGCTAAAGTAGAGATTGGTCCCGAAAATAATGAATTCAGTTGGAGATTAAATGGTGTTAATGCAATTGGAGTATCTATAACGCCACAGCCCGGTGCGAATTATATTAGAATTGCAGATGAGTTTTATAAAAGAATTGATTTGATTAAAAAAAATCAGCACAATGATATTCAACTCACTACGTTGATTGATAATACACAACTGGTTAGAAAAAGTATTCGTGAAGTGGCTGATACTTTGTTGATTTCTTTAAGCTTGGTGGTATTGGTCATATTCTTTTTCTTCAGAAATATTTTGATTGCAGTTCGCCCATTAATTGATATTCCTATTTCTTTGATTGCTACTTTTTTTGTTATGTACTTTGCTGGTTATAGCATCAATATACTCACACTACTGGCGATAGTACTTGCAACTGGTCTTGTTGTCGATGATGGTATTGTTGTTACAGAAAATATTTTTCGAAAGCTGGAAGAAGGGCTACCTATACGTAAAGCGGCTATTGAAGGCAGCAAGGAGATTTTCTTTGTGGTAGTTTCTACTTCTATTACATTGGCTGTTGTTTTTCTTCCTGTAATTTTTCTACAGGGTTTTGTGGGTAGTTTGTTTAGAGAGTTTGGTGTGGTGATTTCTATTGCTGTGCTTATTTCTGCTTTTGTTTCGCTGACTATAACGCCGGTATTAAATGTTTTATTAAATAGAAAAAAAATAGGGCATGGTAAATTTTATGAAGCAACTGAGCCATTTTTTAAGGGGATGGAAAATGGGTATAAAAAAATATTAAATGGGTTTTTGAAATTGAGATGGGTAGCATGGGTAATTGTTTTTGTTTGTTGCGGATTGATTTATTATTTAGTCAATGCCTTGCAAAGTGAATTAGCTCCTATGGAAGATAAAAGTACGGTGAGATTTATTTTGAGTGGTCCAGAAGGAGCGAGTTATGATTACATGGTAGAAGCAGGCAATGAGTTTATTAATTATGTTTATGACTCTGTTCCTGAAAAAGATTTTGTTTTTGCTGCGATTCCGGGATTTAATGGAACAGGAGTGAATACTGGATTTGGAAGATTGAAATTATCAGATCCTGAGAGCAGAAGTCGTACTCAGGCAGAGATTGCTAAAGATATCTCTTCAAAAACTTCTCGCTTTAACCAGTTAAGAATTTCGGCTGTTCAGGAACAAACCATTTCTGTTGGATTAAGCTCAAGAAGTGCTTTGCCTGTACAGTTTATTCTTCAAAATCTTGATTTCGAAAAATTAAAAGGTTTCATTCCTAAGTTTCTGGAAGAAGCTAAAAAAGACAAAACATTTATTTCCCCTACGGTTGATTGTAATTTAAAATTCAATAAACCGGAATTACAAATTTCGATTGATCGATTAAAAGCAAGAGATCTAGGTGTAAATATTGCTGATATCGGTGAATTACTGCAAGGTGCGTTTAGTGGCAGAAGGCTGGGCTATTATATTAATAATGGAAAACAATATCAAGTTATAGGTCAGGTTGAATATAGAGACAGGCAGGCTCCAAAAGATATCTCAAAGCTTTATGTAAGAAATAGTCGTGGTGAAGAAATTCCGTTGATTGCAGTTGTGACAATTAAAGAAAGTTCTAATCCGCCTACTTTATTTCATTTCAATAGATACAAATCTGCTACTATACAGGCAGGCCTAGCCGAAGGAAAAACGATTGGCGATGGAGTAAAGGCGATGCAGCAAATTGCGAAAAAAGTACTTGATGATTCCTTTCAAACTGAGTTAAGCGGTCCCTCGAGAGATTATGCTGAAAGTAGCAGTAATGCTGGTTTTGTGTTCATGCTTGCCTTACTGCTCATCTATCTTGTATTGGCTGCGCAATTTGAAAGTTTTAAAGATCCTTTGGTCATTATGATAACAGTTCCATTGGCGTTGGCTGGTGCCATGTTGAGTTTGTGGATGTTTGATCAGACCATTAATATTTTCTCAGAAATTGGCATGATTATGCTAATAGGGCTAGTTACTAAAAATGGTATTTTGATAGTAGAATTTGCGAATAAAAAAAGAGCGTCGGGTTTGGATATAAATGAAGCCGTACTTATTGCTTCTCAACAAAGATTACGTCCTATATTAATGACCAGTCTAGCTACAGCATTAGGCGCATTACCTATTGCCATGAGTTTGGGAGCAGCAAGCTCAAGTAGAGCCCCATTGGGGATTGTGATTGTAGGCGGGTTGCTTTTTTCTTTAGTATTAACCTTGTTTGTGATTCCTGCTATTTATACTTTTATCAGTGGAAAACAGGTGAAAATAGATAACGATTCAAATGACTAATATGAGATTTCTTGCAGTTTTTTTTTCGATTTGTTTTTATTCATTTGCGCAAGCACAGCAGATGAGTTTGAAGGATGCAGTAAGCATAGCATTGAAAAAAAATCTTGATATTCAAATACAGGAAAACAATACGGAAATTAGTCGGATAAATAATAATAGAGGAATGGCTGGAGGGCTTCCATTGGTAACTTTTAATGCCACAGACCAGAGAAGTGTCAACGATGTTAACCAGAAATTGAACACCGGGATAGAAATTAATCGTTCAGGCGCATATTCAGATGCCCTCAATGCAAATATTATTGGTAGCATGCTTTTGTATAATGGCTATAGGGTTGTAGCAACAAAAAAAAGACTCCAAGAATTACAGAAACAAAGTGAACAGTTTTTGATTTCGCAAATACAAAGTACGATTGCTGCTGTCATGATCAAATATTATACAGTTGTGAGAGAGCAATCTTATGTCAATACATTGCAGCAAAGTATTGAAGTTTCTAACAAACAATTAGAATTAACACAAACAAAAAAATCTATCGGACTTGCAAGTGATGCGGACTTATTTCAATCACAGATTGATCTTAATACCAGATTAATGGAGCTGCAATCACAACAAACCATAATAAGACAATCCAAAGTAGATCTGGCTAATTTATTGGAAATAAAATCTGATACTGCCTATGATGTTTTTGATACTATTGTTATTAATGAAAATATTGTACTAGCAGAGGTATTAAATAAATTGGTTTTCAATGCAGAAATTTCTTCACTTGATAATCAGATAAAAATAAATCAGTTTATGGAGAAAGAAGTAGCGGCAGAAAGAAGGCCTTCTTTAAGATTGAACATGGGATACGGTTTCGGGAATGCTGAAACTACTGGAGGTCAATTATTGCTCAATAGAGTTTACGGGCCATCTGTAAGCATGGGCTTATCCATTCCGATATATAATGGAAGTATAACAAAACGCCAACAACAGATTTCTCTTATCAATACCCAAAATGCCAGATTGCAAAGAGAAGCAGTATTGCATGATCAACAGGCCGCTGCAGTAAAAACTTTTCAGTCATACATTAATGCGATCGAACAATTGAAAACACAGCAAAATACTTTTGAATTATCAAAGCAGTTGGTTAACATAATTCAACAACGTTTTCAGTTGAATTCTGCAACGGCTTTAGAAGTTAGAGAAGCTCAAAAAAGTTTCGAGGAAACGGGCTTCCGGCTTTTGAATTTACAATATGTAGCTAAGATTGCTGAGGTAGAATTGCAAAGGGTCTGCAATAAATTGAATTGATTTGTTGTAAAAAATTGTTCGCTTTTTATATGAAAATTATACTTCGTCAATTAAAAATATTGATTCGAAAAGTTTAATTTCTTTATAAATTCCAATAGGTTTTTTATTTGCCCATTATATTTTTTACATCCATCAAAACACCTAATGCTTTACGTGAGTTTTTATCTATAGCTAGTGCTTTGTTTGCAAAGTTGATTGCTTTTGTGTATTCTTTTAATTGGAAATATACGGCAGCAAGATTTTCAAGTGTTACTAAAGAAGTCGGGTCATAGCCATTTGCTTTTGTCAAACAAATTATTGCGCTGTCCAATTTTTGTTTAAAAGAATAGATATAAGCCATGTTATTTAATAAGATGGGGTTGTTTTCATTGTAGCCCATACTTATGGTATAAAATTCAAGAGCTTTATTTATATCTCCT
>CALQJK010000116.1:0-6194 GCA_943330875.1 Chitinophaga pinensis | reverse complement strand
AGGATCATCAGTAGCGGGAGGAGCAATGAAGGAAGCAGGTTTAATGCATTGGCTAAGTCCAAATACAGGCGCTACAAATAGCAGTGGATTTGCAGGCCTTCCGGGTGGCCTCCGTGACTTCAATGGTACGTTCAAGGTCATTGGCAGCAATGGGGTCTGGTGGAGTTCTACGGAGACCAATACTTCATACGCCTGGTACCGCCTCCTGTACTACGACAACGGCGTTGTCTTCAGTAGCAACTTCAATAAGCCATTTGGGTTCTCTGTTCGTTGCCTCAGGGATTAGTAGGGCGTGCAAAGTGCGGAAGGGTTGATTCATTGACACTCACCCCTTCGACGGCAGGCACGCCCAACCCCTCTCCTGAAGGCAGAGGGGAGAGCAATTTTAATGACCAGCGTTTTGTGTGTACATTTAAATTCGTGCATTCGTGGTTATGCAAACACAACAATACATTTTATTTACTTTCCATTTCTATGTACCTGACTCCATTTCTCTGATATAAATTCACCAAATGTAACCTCTTCATTTATTTTTAATGTTGCATGCGCTCCGGCTTCTTCCTGGTTCTGAAATAGACTATAATCCTGTCCTTCAAATACCGGTATTTTTGCATCGTAATCTGGATAATAAAATAATACGCTGGATAATCTTTCTTTCCCTTCCGATATAACTCTATGTAACGGAGATATGTACTTGCCGCCAGTAAGCAATGAAAAATAATCACCGCAATTAACTACCATTGTACCGGGAATAGGAACTACATCATGCCATTCCTTCTCATGCTTCAATTGAAGGCCTGTACTATCATCCTGCTGAAGTATTAATGTGAGAAAACCCCAGTCTGTATGAGGGCTGGAGCCTATTCTATCTGTGTTAAGCGGAAATTTACCATCGGCTTTTTGATAAGGAAAATAATGAAAAAGCCGCATAAGAGAAATGCTGTTTCCTTCTTTACAATACTCGCCAAGATGTTCTTCAGATTTTCCATAACTTAAAGAAAATGCTTTTGTTAATGCAGTCGCAACATTACACATGCTGTCAAAAAGTTCCTGCATAGATAACTGCCAGTTGGAAGATAAAACTGTTTTGTCTGGCCAAACATTTTCTCCTTGCATATTATTTTCTGGTTTTTTATTTAGCGGCCATGCATATCCGTAAGAGAAGGCTTCTTTTACTTCCAAAGCATCAGAGCCACTCTCTTCTCCCATTCCTATATAGCCGCGGGTAAATCCACCCTTCTTAACAGCGATTGAATTTTTTGATTCCTGTGGTAATGCAAAGAACTCCGAAATCTTAGATAACATTTTTTTATTGTCGATCCCGTGATTTTTAAGAAAAAATAAACCGTACTTAACACAGGCTTCATTTATCATTTTGGCTATAGCTAATTTTTCTTCAATATTTGATGCTGTAAGGAATGGAGAAATATCTATAACTGGAATCTCTAATGTTGTATCTGACATGTTATTTGAATTGTTTAAAAAATGTAAGGTTTATTAATATTGGAAATCTTTTTTCAAAATGGGAAACTCAAATATAATGATTTGATTAAAAGTAAATATTTATTTTAGGACAAGTCATTTTGTATTTTTTGGTGTTTTCGCCAACAAAGAATTACTCTGCCTGATTGCTGATAACACTAACAGAGGGCAGATTGATAATGCCAAGAGGGGAAGGGTCTGGGTTGAAAAATGATTATCAATACCTCCTCAAGTAATACTCATTAAGTTTCCTTTACTGTAAAAATCTTTATTTGGCATTTAATAAAAAAATATTGAACTTAAAAAAATAGTCATGAAAAAATCTTATTTATTACTTGTGATGATAGGGGTATTTATTATAGCCGGTAATTTTAAAACAACAGCACAGACAACATCAGAGAGATTGGATTTGCCTGGAGACAATCTTAATTTGTATGCCGTATTAAAAATATTTCAGGAGTCGGAAACTTTAGAGATTTTCGAAAAGAAGTTAAATGAAGAGTATTCTAAAATTAATAATCTGGACTTGAACAGAGATGGTAAAATTGATTATATAAAAGTTATAGATAACGTTGACGGGGATGTGCATAATATAGTTTTGCAAGACATTATGAGTGTTTCTGAAAATCAAGATCTAGCAGTGATTGTTGTTCAGAAAAAAAATGACAATCAAGTCGAGATTCAGGTAATTGGGGATGAGGATTTATATGGTAAAAATTATATTATTGAGCCCAACTTTGAGACTGAAGAAATGGGTGTAAAAAGCACTCCTAATCCAGGGTTCACTGTTGGAACTGGTCACAATATTACTGTAGAAAATACGTCGACATTCGTTATATCCTCCTGGCCAATAATCAGATTTGTCTACAGGCCAAATTATGAGTTATGGCATTCGCCATATTACTGGGATGCTTATCCTGTTTATTGGCATGCCTGGACGCCGTTATTTTGGCATGAGTATTATGGGTGGCATTATCATTGGAATTACTATTATTATGCGCATTATCGAAATTGGCATTATTGTCGTTATGACCGTTGGCACAATTTCTATTTTGACAGAAGACGTTCCCAGTCTGAATATTTTAATAAGATGAAAGTAAGAGGTGATTTCAAGGATGTTTATTCGAGACCAGAACTTATGAGAAAGGGCTCCAATGAATTTATTAAAAAGTATCCTCAATCGCCATCGGCAAAAGACAGGTTGCCAAAGATTGATTACCCTATAAAAGAAACGCCAATAAAAATAACACCACGTCATGATGCTAAAGCTGTAGATGATGAAGGCCTGAAAAAAGCTCCAGATGTACATAATCAGCGGCAGGAAGACATCAAAATAGCGCCGCCCGTTATGCCTAAAGAAAGAAGTAAACCTATTGAAGTAAATCCCCTCAGGCCTATTCCTAATGAGTCTAATCAGATTCGCCCTATTGAAAAACAGCATACGCTTCCTGATAGACAGCCTCTACAAAAGCCAATTGAAAAAAGTATTAATAAAGAAAGCGACAAAAAGCCAGCAGAAATGCAGCGGATATCAAAGCCGAAAATGAGGAAAATATAATTATTTTAAAAATACAAAAAATACTTTTTTAGAATATATTTGAAGATAAATCTATTTTAAGTGCAAAGAATTATTTTATTCCTTTCCTTTAATGTTTTAGCTTTTTTTATTTCTTTACAGGCAAATGCTCAATTGTTTGTAACAGGCGGAGGATTGGTAATTGATTCAGGAGCAGTAATAAATTTGAAAGGAGATTTAATAAGCAACACAGATATTAATGGCACCGGAAAAATTATTTTAAATGGAACAATAGCGCAGAATGTAAGTATGAATAATTATTCGATACCTAATTTAGAGGTTAATAATGCTCAAAACATTACACTTGCATCAGGGGTGAAAATACAGCGTGCGCTAATTTTTGTAAATGGAAAAATTGTAGCCGGAAACAATATTTTCACTTTGTCTAATGTAGCTACCGCAAGTGGTATGGGAGCTGGTAAATTTATTGAAACAAATGGAACTGGTCTGGTATATAAAGAATTGACTTCGAATGTTACTTCATTTGAAATGCCTATCGGGTTTTCATCAGGTTATCATCCATTATTTTTAACATCCAATGCTACTTTATATTCGAACGCGAAAATTGGGGTTAAATCAATGTCTGTTTCAAATCCTAATCGACCATCTTTTTCTACTGATTATTTAAATACGTATTGGCCTATAACAAGAACAGGAATTGCAGGTACAGTTACTGCAGTAGGGCAATATGTTGACCCAACAGATGTTGTAGGAACAGAAGCGAGTTTTAGAGGCTGTTTTCATGATGGGTATCAATGGAGTTCTATAAGTGGAACAAATGATGCGGCTTTAAATCGAGTTGGTGCAGCTGTTTCTGTAAATGGTGGATCATTATATGGAATGACAAGATTTGCAATGGTAGGGATTAAGTCATTTCTTCAGGGGTTTTATAATTCAGGTGCAATGAATGCGGGGTTATATACTTTAGCATTAAGTACTGATTTAACTGCAACGGATAGTGTCTCTGTCAATTTATGGAGTGCAAGTACTTTAAATAATTCAAATCCGAATTATAGCATAAAATCAATCTTGCATACAAATGGTTATTCAAATATAATTTTGCCGGAGTCTACTATTGGAAGCAGGTACTACCTTGCATTAAATCATAGAAACAGTATAGAAACCTGGAGCGCGAATACCGTTTTGATTAATACAAATACTGATTATGATTTTACCAGTAGCTTATCAAGTGCTTATGGAGATGGCGTGAATCCTCCAATGAAATTAATGCCAGATGGCAAATACGCTATTTATGCTGGAGATGCCAATAGGGACGGGGGGATTGATATTTCAGATATGCAAATCGTTGAGAATAATGCGGCTGATTTTATTTTTGGTTATTATAATTCAGATTGTAATGGAGATGGAAGTGCTGATATCAGCGATATGCAGTTGATAGAAAATAACGCAGGGTTGTTTATATATTATGCAAGGCCGTAAAAAAAATATACTATAATTAAAAAATCCAATCGGCTTGATTGGATTTTTTAATGTCAACTAAATTGATATCTGTGTAAGTTTTTGATCTATCTAATGATCTCTATTTTATGTGTTTCAATATTGTGATTAGTATAAATTCTCAAATAATAACTGCCTGTTTTTATTTTACTTACATCAATGGCAGATTCGTTCGTTGAAATTTTTATAATCTTTCCATTTAAATCTATAATTTCTGTTTTAATAGGAATAACAGTTCCTGAAGAAATGTGTAAGGTGTTATTTGCTGGCACTGGCCATATGGTTAATTTATCTTTTTGTTGCAATAAGTTTTCTTTATTTGATATCCTGCAACTATGATGATTAGATGAAGTTCCAACAGGACAAACAGGGTATTGTAATTCACAAAAAGAGAAATTATCTAAAACGTATTTAGTGTTTTGTTGAATGCAATTACCAATACCATTTTTTTGCTTAAATACAATTTCTATAGAATAGGCAATTCCAGCTAGTAAATTATTCCCAACGGGGATATTGATTATAACATTTGGAGAGTATTGTGGCCCATTAGGAGGCAAAAGGAAGTCTATTATTCCAGTGTATTTTACATTTCCTTTGTAATAGAAGACATCAATTGAAGTAGGGCAGGAATAGTTTTTCCAGCTGCTACATCTTGTATTTGCATCAAAGACAAATATGTCAAATGATACTTTGATATTTCTAGCTCCAGTAGAGATAAAGGCTGGGGATTTTATTTTAGGTGGTGCAAAGCCGCCAACTCCTGGAGTAACTATGCCGATGTCATTTGTGCAATTAATTGAAGGGTTGTTATAATTGTAGAATCTTGCACCTTGTGATAAAGTCCATCCAACAGGGTTTGAAGAAAAGTTTTCTGTAAAACAAGGTGGGTCGCAATTTATTACAGTAAGATTTAAAGTTGACGTACTATCACAACCTGCTACATTTTTATAGTATAATTTTTTTGTAGAGGATTGGATAAATGTAAAGCCATTCCAATTGTAAGGAAGCTCTCTTTCGCATATTGTGATATTAAATGTGCTAGATGTAACAGGATTTACAATTAGAGTTAATGTCGTTAAACTGTCGCATCCCTGACTGTTTGTTAAAGTTGCTGTTTGAGAACCGCTTTGTGTAAATGTTAATCCGTTCCATACAATAGGAAGTTCATTTGAACAGATAGTTATATTCGTTTTGCTACTACTTGTTGATTTTACAGTTAAATATAATGTTGCCGCGCTATCACAACCAATTGAGTTTGTAAAATGGGCCGTTTGATTACCTGTTTGTGTAAATGTTAATCCATTCCATACATATGGTAATTGATTAGGGCAGATTGACATTCGGGTCGTGCTTGTAGAAGTGGCTTTTGTAGTTAGTATTAAAGTAGCGACAGAATCACATCCTTTTGAATTGGTGGTCGTATAAGTGTATGTTCCAGGAGCATTTCTAACAATACCATTCCAAGAGTAGGTTGGTGTATTCGAACAAACGGCAACGTTAGTCGTGCTTGTAGAAGTTGCTTTTGAGGTTAAAATTAAAGTAGCGACAGAATCACATCCTTTTGAATTGGTGGTCGTGTAAGTGTAAGTTCCAGGAGCATTTCTAACAATACCATTCCAAGAGTAAGTTGGTGCATTCGAACAAACAGCAACGTTAGTCGTGCTTGTAGAAGTTGCTT
>CALQJK010000115.1:0-6246 GCA_943330875.1 Chitinophaga pinensis | reverse complement strand
GCCGTCAGCAGCAAAAACATTATTATTTGGGGCAAAAGATAATACGAGAAGTAGTGTAAATAAGACTTTGTTAAAAGTTGTGCGATAGCAAATCATACATTATCGGGTCTAATGTGGAAAAATTCCTTTTTTCGGAAGCAAAAGTAAGGTAGGATATTGACATAATATCAACATTTTGTAAAAATTTTTTGAGTTATTTTCTATTGAATTCAATGAAAGGAGAAAATCTGGAAAGGCAATTGTCATAAAATTGTAAACAAAACCGTTTTTATTAGAAGTTTTAAAGAAAAGGGAATTTATAAATAAGATTTGTGCAATTTTGTAGAATGTTTGAAAAAATGCGTCAACATTGGAAGGTGAATAATTGGAACTTATTCTTAATTATCAGCACATTTGCTCTTGGAGGCAGCGCCTGTGCTAGTATAGCCAAAAAAATACTTGGGTTTTGTGTTATTAAAAATGATGTGGTTTTAACAATCGTTTATTTACTTTTAATAACTGTACTTTGGCCAATCTGTGTTCTAATTATTAGCATTCCTTTAAACCAGTTCGCTTTTTTTAAAAAATACCTCCTTCGGGTAGCTGGGAAATTGTCAGGCAAAAAAAAGAACCCATAAGTTGTATTTTTAAATAAAAAAAGCAAAATCAACGTTAAAAGAATCAGCTTCGTCACTCCAAATTGCTTTACTTTCATAATATTACGCCCTAAAGCTTTAAAATTCTTGAGGTTCAAATTATTTTTTTTACTCGTGTTCCCCTTGTTCAGTTCTGCACAAATCTTTGTTGGTGGAACCGTTTACGATATTACAAAAGTTAATTACGTTGAAAATGTAAGGGTAGTAAGTTCTTCGGGGATTTTCACCTTTACTGATAGTCTTGGTAAGTATAAAATCCTGGTTAAGGAAAAAGACTCGCTGACTTATTCTTACAATAATAAAGCCACTCAACAATTTTCAGTTGCACAAATACAGGATCCTTTGCGCTTTGATATCTCCTTGCATATTAAAGTGAAGGGTAAATACAGCTGTCTTAAAGAAGTGACCGTATTCTCAAAATCTTACCGAGAAGATTCTATAGAAAACCGAAAACTTTATGCAGATATCTTTCGTTTTACAAAGCCGGGTTTACAAACCTCGATAACTGCCGATGGGAGCGTAGGAATGGATTTAGACGAGCTGATCAACATGTTCAGGTTTCGTAGAAACAAAAGAATTCTTGCCTTTCAAAAAAGATTAGAAGAACAGGAAAAAGAAAAATACATCAATTACAGATTCAACAAAGTTTTTGTAAAAAGAATTACCGGATTACAAAGTCCTTTTTTGGATACCTTCATCGTTTGGTATAAGCCTAGTTACGATTTTGTAATCAACAGTGACGAAATCTCTTTCAATCAATATATTTTGAATGCCTGTAAACAATTTAAAAAAATATTGCCCATTTTAAATCCACCCGTTTCAAAAATAGACCCCCTTATGCAATACAATAAACTAACACCGGAAGAAGAATATGTGATTTTAAAAAAAGGAACAGAGTCGCCCTATATCGGCGAATACACAAAAAACAAGTTGGAAGGAACGTACATCTGTAGACGATGCAATGCTCCTTTATATCTTTCAAAAGATAAGTTTGATTCCCATTGCGGATGGCCAAGCTTTGATGATGAAATTCCTGGGGCTGTTAAGCGCATTCCCGATGCAGATGGAAGCAGAACAGAGATTGTTTGTACGAAATGTGGTGGACACCTTGGTCATGTTTTTCTTGGAGAAAGACTTACAGAAAAAAACACCAGGCATTGTGTGAATTCTATTTCTATGAAGTTTATTCCAAAATAATTTTAAATAAAGAATATTTTCCGCTTCTTGAAACAACAAAGAAGAAATTTAATACGACATTAATTTTTCTAACTTTTCACGCAAACGCGTATACGCCATAAAGTTTTTTTCTAATTCTATATTAAAAGGAATCGGCGTGTCTAAACTTGCGCATCTGATAACAGGCGCATCTAATAAATGAAAATGGTTTTCTGTTATCCATGCTGATATTTCACCTCCAATACCACCAATTAAACTGTCTTCGTGTAACAACAAAACTCTTCCCGTACGCATAACTGAATCTTTTATGGCATCATAATCCAATGGTAATAAGGTTCGTAAATCTAAAATATCGATTGAGATTGCAGGATTCTTTTTTGAATAATCTAAAGCCCAATGTACACCAGCTCCGTATGTAATTATGGAAACATCTTCTCCAGCCTGTATATGTTTTGCTTTTCCAATTTCAATTTCATAATATTCATCTGGAACCATTCCACTAACGCTTCTGTATAATGCCTTGTGTTCAAAAAAGATAACAGGGTTAGGGTCATTGATAGCGGCAATCAACAATCCTTTAGCATCAATAGGAGAGGAAGGGTAAATAACTTTTAATCCGGGTGTATGCGCAAACCAGGCTTCATTACTCTGGCTGTGAAATGGTCCGGCACCTACACCACCGCCTGTTGGCATACGAACCACCACATCTGCGTTTTGCCCCCACCGATAGTGTATTTTGGCAAGGTTATTAATAATCTGGTTGAAACCGACTGTAGCGAAATCTGCAAACTGCATTTCCATCATGGCCTTGTATCCTTTCAAACTTAAACCTAAAGCAGCTCCAACAATTGCACTTTCACAAATCGGCGTGTTGCGAATGCGGTCTTTTCCAAATTTTTCAACGAATCCTTCTGTTACTTTAAAGGCACCGCCATACTCTGCAATATCTTGTCCCATTAAAACAAAATCATGATGACGGTCCAGCGATTGATGTAATGCATCGCTAATAGCGTTGATGTATTTTTTTTCTGATGACCCTCCGTTAAAGATAGGTTCGTGTATGGAACTGTTATCGATTATAGTATTGGTATGACTTTTTTTAGGTGCATACACATCATTGATTTCTTCAGCAAGATTAGGAACAACCTGCTCCGCTTCGAAGCCAATTTTTAATTCTGATTCAATATGATTTTTAGTAGACAATCTCATTTCTGATATTTCTCCTTCCGACAAAATATTTTCCTCTTTTAACCAGTTCTCGTAATTTTTGATGGGGTCTTTTTTCTCCCATTCTTCAAATAATTGTTTGGGTACATATTTTACGCCGCTCGCTTCTTCGTGTCCACGCATGCGAAAAGTCATGCATTCTATCAAATATGGTTTTTGATTTTTGATGCAATATTCTCTAACACCTTTTATCGTTTCATACACTTCTAAAATATTATTGCCGTCAATTTGTATGCCTTCGATGCCATAACCAACAGCTTTATCAACCAAATTTTTACAGCGATATTGTTCACTTGTAGGCGTACTTAATCCGTATCCATTATTTTCAATAATAAAAATCACGGGTAAATCCCAAACAGCTGCAACATTTAAGGCTTCGTGAAAATCTCCTTCGCTTGTACCACCGTCACCAGTAAACGCTACTGATACTTTTGATTCTTTTTTAAGTTTGTGGGCAAGTGCTACTCCATCAGCAATAGCCATTTGTGGGCCAAGATGAGAGATCATTCCGCAAACATGGTGTTCGGCACTACCAAAATGAAAGCTTCTTTCTCTTCCTTTACTATATCCATCTTTATTGCCTTGCCATTGTTTGAATAATTTACTCAGAGGCATCTGACGAGAAGTGAATACGCCAAGATTACGGTGAAGGGGCATAATCCATTCGTCTATATCAAGCGCTTTCGTCGCTCCAACCGCAATGGCCTCCTGACCAATTCCGCTAAACCATTTGGAAATTTTTCCCTGGCGCAATAACACCAGCATTTTTTCCTCAATCATGCGGGGGTATAAAATTGATTTGTATAAATCGATTAGCTGGTCTGTGGTGAATCCTTTTTTAGAAAATTGCATGGGCGAATTTCTTGATAATTGGTGATATGACAAAAGAAAGGTTATTTACCTCACCCCCGGGGTGAGGTAGGCTTGAATAAGTACCTGCGTTGGAATATTTAACTTCTCGTGTGGTTTTCTGATCATTTCTAAAGTGAGTGGGCGTTTTTTATTCAAGATTTCGCTTGCTCTGCTTTTTAAGCCAATAATGTTGGCTAAGTCGTTTTGTGTATATTCCATTTGTTCCATTCTGAATTTAATGGCTTCTATGGGATGTGGCATAGAGATAGGATAACGCTCCTTTTTATATTTTTCTATCAACAATGATAGAAGCTCTAGTTCATCTCCTTTGGATGTATTGGTTTTGGCATCAAAAATTTGTTCAAGTCTTTTTAATGCTTTTTTATATTCTGTTTGTGTTTTGATGATTTTCATTTTTTTCGTTTTAATTATCGATTTTTTCTTGTGTATTACACCTCACCCCTGCCCCTCTCCTTGAGGATAAGGGTTTATTTTTATTTAATTCATCACAACATTAAAAGTAATTCTTGCGCCAAGCGCATCAAACACTTTTAATATGGTTTCAAAACGAGCGTTAGTAAAACTATTTTCAATTTTAGAAATTTGTGCTTTTTGTACTCCTACCAATGTGCCTAATTCTTCTTGTGTTAAATTTTTTTCTTGTCTTACTCTTTTAATTTCACTGCCCAGCAAATCGATTCGTAGTTCATTTTCAAAGGCTTCTCTTCTTACTGTACCACGCTTGCCTATATGTTTGTTGATCATCGTGTCAATTGACACTGGCTTAATTGTCTTTTTCATCTTTTTGATTTAAATATTCCATTCTGATTTTTACCGCTTTATAAATTTCCTTTGATGGCGTTTTTTGAGATTTTTTAATGATTCCATGAGAAATAAAAATCAATGTTTTTTTATCTTTTACTGAAACGAAAAAGGCAAACAGTCGGTATGCTTGTTTTCTGTAAAGAGTTCTGAATTCCCAGATCTCATCATTTAATTTTTTGAAAAGCTCTTCGTCGTTTACAAACTGTGATTTCCTGATATTATAATATATCTTTTCTTTGGCTTTATATTCCAGCTTTTCCATGAAATCAATCGCTTCCCCTAAAAACATTACCTCAAATCTTTCTTTCATTATTTACTATTGTAAAATTAATGTTTCCTATTTAGGAAACACGATTTTTAAATAATTTTTTTTAAAGAAAGAGGTTGTAGATGTAGATGGGAAGTGTTTTTTCCTTTGAAAAGGAGGGGTTTTTCTTTTTTATACATTAGCCCACAGTTTAAATGGTGGGCTAGGAAATAATAAGAAAATATTCAGGAATCTTACCCTGCACAAGTATAAAAATTAAAGAAACAACATATTTGTAATAATATAATTTCTTACTTTTATAAAAAATATATGAATAAACTTACATTTTTAATTATTGCGGCTATCTCGCTTTTTAGTTGCAGTAAGTCGGATAACGCTTCCTCAAGTAATAATAGTACTAATAGTTCTGGAAGATTAACAAAAGTATCCGGCACAGTAACAGGATCGAGTCCTATAAATAATTTTGAGGACAGTATTGCTTATGATAATAATGGAAAGTTAATTGCATTTTATAGAAAAATCAACGGGGCCTCTGATACTACAACCTATATTAGTAGAAATGCTCAAGGTGCTATCACTAGGGTTTCTAACGTATACTACATGCAGGGGCTAAACCTTACCGTAACTTCAGATGCTTTGGGTCATTATCAAAGAAGTGTTTTACTCGGACCCGGTTATAATGACACGATGTATTATACTTATACCGGGAATAAAATCACTCAAATTATTTGTAATAAACACGAAAATGGTACTTATCAGATTGACAAATCAATTAGTACTTACGATGCGAATGATAACATGATTAAAGATGAGCATTTTGATATAAATACTTCTACAGGGTTATCTACACGTAACCAAACTTACGAATCAACTTTTGATAATAAACAAAGTCCCTTTTACTCTATCTTTAATCTTAATGATTACTTTATAATAATAGGGGCTTCTCAACCAGGGTATGGTGGCGATTGGAGCATTGGACAAAATAATGTTTTAACTGCAAGAGAAACAATACATAATTATTACTCACATAATATACAATATAATTATAACGGAAACAATAAACCTTCTAGTTCTAATGGAACTGTTATCTATACAGATAATAACGGCACTACTGTAACTAACACTAATATTACCTTTACTTATTAATAATTGCGTTTTTTTAAAACACGCTACAACATAATAAAGAATCCCGCCGTTTAAACGGCGGGATTCTTTATTATGTTGTAGCGTGTTTTAAAAAAACGCAATTATTAATAAGTAAAG
>CALQJK010000114.1:0-6279 GCA_943330875.1 Chitinophaga pinensis | reverse complement strand
CTGCAATGGTGAAATGTGACGATAATAAAGTTCATGAATTAATAACGGCTTTAGTCGCTGATAAACTTATCGAAAAAGATAACTTCACTTTATCTATTAAGAAAGGAATACTATCACTTAATGGCGTTGTTCAATCTGAAGAAGTAGCTAAGAAATACCTTTCTATGATTACTGCGGCTGGCGATACTGAGATAGTGATGAAAACTGAAAATAAATAAATTTAAATTCTATAATTACTGAAAGTCCCGATTGCTATTACAGTCGGGACTTTTTTTATCTATTTGATAATTTGTAGATTAAAAAAAAACAAAGACAATCCTTTTGAATTTTTACTTTTAAATTTTAAATTAAACCTTCACAGCTTACCAAAGCGCCCTTGGGCAAGACCCGCTGTATTTATTTCCCAAAATAAACCCAATCATAATTTCGTTTGTATTCCCTGTGTAATTTCTCAATCTGCTAGAAGTGGCTACTTCATAAGAGTAACTCAAATTCATAGTGTTTGCAAGATTCAATCCGAATAGTGCGGAGTAACCTGAAATAAAATCAGATCTTCTGTAACCAGCACCAGCCCAAATCATATCTCTGTATTGTAATTTCACATTCAAATGTTCCCCGATCAATTGAGGCTGCCAATATTGAATCATTAATGATGGAATTAAATTAAAATCTTCGCCAATGTCAAAACGATACCCACCGGTGAAAAAATAATTAGGGGTAAAGGATTCGCCATACTTATCATTGGCAGCAAAACTATTCTTCCCAATAACAATATTTAAAGCAGATAATCCGACGAAATAATTCGACGCATACAACCATAGACCTACTCCAAGTTCTGACTTGATTTTATTCAAGTCACTATTGGCATATCCAATTGCCGGATCATTGGGATTAAGTTCACCAAAATTAATTTTAGAACGATCTAGACTTGTACTCGATAGGCCTGCACACAATCCTGCAGAAAAAGTTGTTCTTCCAGAAAGAGGAAGATGATACGCATAAGACGCATTTATAGTCCATCTGTTTATAAATCCTGCCTTGTCATTTAACAAGATCAATCCAACTCCATGATGCGGATTGGACGTCGTGTTATCGTCACCGTAAGCATTACCTCTGGAATTGAATCCTTTCATCGCAAATGAAGTGGCGGTTGTTTTGTCATCAGTCTTCCCTATTGGTGTATGCATGGTAACATATCCCGTAACAGGAGCACCATCAATCCCTGTCCATTGATTGCGATAACTCATTTTAATATCTGTATAATTCTCTATCCCAGTTAATGCAGGATTAAGAATAAAATTATTGAGCACATATTGGGTATAATAAGGTTTCGCCTGACTAAATGAAGTCAATGATAAAGTCAGACTAATAATAAAACAACATACAAATTTCATCTTCTATTTAATTTCAACAACACTATTAATCAATTCAATTATACATTCAAATGTGCCATTTCTTATTTCTCTATCTGATTATGGTTACATATCCTTTTATAGGTTGTAAAACAATTCCAGGTTCAAGTATATAATAATACGTATCCATCGGTAATGGCTTCCCTCCCATTCTACCATCCCATGGGCTAGTATATCCTTTTGATTCAAAAACCAACTGGCCATTCCTTGCAAATATTTGCATTCTAGCTGATGGATAATATTCTAAGTTTTTGATTTCCCATGTATCATTAATCCCATCATTGTTTGGAGAGAATACGTTAGAGATGAATAATTTCTTCAACAGGAAAATTCGGACGTCATCAGTAGAAACACAATCCCCAATTCCCGTTACTGATAATGTATAAATTACTTCTTTGACATTATCAGGAAGTGAACAGGAAGGATTTAGGATCGAAGGATTATTTAAATACAATGGATCTGTCCAAAGATATTGCATATTGACTCCTTGTGCGCTGGCTTGAATCAAAACAGATTCCCCGTCAAAAACGGGCAAATCAGGACCGGCAGAAATTTTAGGATATGCGTAAACGTTAAATACTTTTTGTGCAGTATCACTCATACAACCTAAACTATTAATGATATACAATTTCACAATCGGCTTACCGGAATCTGTGAAAGTATGCAGTGGATTGGGAAGCGATGAATTTCCACCATCACCAAAGTTCCAATGCCATGCTGTTATTGTTCCTGGTGAAGGATTGCTTAAATCAATTAAATTGACTCCCTGTCTGACACAAGTGCTTGGTTTGTCGAAATTAAAATCAGCCTTAGGTCTGGGATATATTCCACTAATTGGCTTAGCAATTGTTTTTTTACAACCTGCATTACTCGTTACCGTTAAATTGACATTATAAGAACCCAAATTATGATAAGTATGATTTGGATTGGCAAGTCTTGATGTATCTGATAACAAACTTGCAGGATCTCCAAATGTCCACAAATAACTGAATGTATTTTGAGTGGAATCCGCAATCGAAGAGGTGTTCACAAAACGAACAGTGGCATTAGGCAAACATGCTGTATCAGAAAATCGAAAATCCGAAATGGGGTAAGGACTTATTTTTATTTTTTTCAAAACTGTCAAACTATTACAACCACCACTATTCGTTACAGTGAGCTTAACATCATAATAGCCCCAGGCAGCATAATTATGAGGTAATGGAGTATTAGTACTGCTTGTATAAGAAGCAGATGCGTCGCCGAAATCCCAAGTCCATTTTGTTAAGCTTCCTACCAGTGAAGAAGATGTATCGGTAAACGTCACATTACTACCTAAACAAGTAGGATTTGTAAACCCAAATTTTGCAATTGGCGGCGGCACTATTTTTATAGATTGAGAGAGAGAATCAATACATCCTGCAGTAGTAGTGAAAATACATTTAATCAGCGCTGAATTCGGGCCTATTAAACCTGGATTAATAATCCCATTTGTAGAAACTCCTGTTCCACTGAATAAAAACGTTCCCAGCAAGCCATTGACTTCGCTGACTTGATTAATTTGAAATGGGGAGATGTACAAACAAGTATCGCGTAACGTATTAAATTGCAATGAGGGCAATGCGTTTACCAATACATCAAAGTAAGTATCATTAAAACAATTTGCTCCGGAATAAGCTCTGTATTTTATACGGAAAGTTTTGGTTAGCGGAATATTAAATAACGGATAAACATGATTATAAATCTTTCCAACATAAGGTGCATTATCAGTATCAAAAACACTAGGCGTATTCAGGGTATCCCAGTAAATTTCAATTTTTACAATAGAGCCCGGAACAACTATTGAACTGTCTTTTATGGACACTGTTGAATTTGAACATATAACATTTGTATTCACCAATTTCATTTTCGCAACAGGCGTTCCACCGTTTACAATAAATGATTGATATAAAGTATCTCTGCAACCATAATTAGTAGTTACAATCAATTCTGCATTTTTTGTACCAATGGCATTATAATCATGTTGAGGATTTTGAAGCGTTGAAGTATTTAAGGCTCCGCTGGGAACGTCGTCAAAATTCCACAGCCAATTTGTTATAGTACCTCCGTATGCATTACTGGTATCAGTGAAATAGGCATGAATATCAAACAAACAAAGTTGTGGATTGATAAATCCTGCTTTCGGACTTGGCCTTACGATAATAGTATTATTAGCGATATTACTGACACAACCTTTATCAGATGTGACTTTTAATTTTATCGTATAAGTTCCGGAATCATAACTATGAAAAAATGGATTGGCGTTATTATTATAAATAGCACCATCGCCCATGTCCCAATTCCAATTCGCAATATTTCCTGAAGGGACTGTAGCGGTACTGGTAAATAAAATATCCTTGAGCTTACAATAAGGGCCAGCAGCAGTTGTAAAATTTGCAGTAGGCATAGGATTTATGAGAATAGTTCTTCTTGCGGTATCGCTATAACAACCTTGATTACTTAGTAGTAAAAACTTAACATTAAAGGGGCCCGAAGTGCGATACAAATGAACAGGATTTCTAACAGAATCAATAGTTCCATCTCCAAAATCCCAAAACCATTTGTAAGAATAAGCCCCTAATGAATAGATTGAAGAATCAATAAACCTGACACTATCGGCTATACAACTACTATGATTCCAACCAATTTTAGCAAGAGGCGGATCATACACAATTAAATTAAAATCTCTCTCCACGGTATTTCCACATCCTTCTGTTGAAGTGGTTCCCAAAGTAAGTGTTACCGGATAACCCGGTGAAGTATTGGCTACTGATACATTATATAAACCAGGTAATTTATAGCGCCAAACCTGCCTGCCACTTGTAACATAAGTAGTATCTGATATTGGTGCATTAATTGTAACATTTGTATTAGGCGATTGATAACTATTGCCATGAAAGTCCCACTTCATTGAAGTTATCTGAAAAGGAAAAGTTACAGAATAATAAAAGGAACTTCCCGTACAGGCAACAGGGGTGTTCGTAAGATTTAAAGGGTTTAAAGGCTGAAGAAAATTGTAGAGGTCTTTGATGTTGGTACCAGCATTATATCCATATGACTCTGCACTACCAAATCCATAAGCAATAGCATTAAATCCAGAATCAGATTCTATGATGTGTACGCCTGATGCGGACAACTTCTTACTCAAATAAGAGAAATTAGCATCCTGCGGATGAACAGTGAAAAATGTCGGACTGACAACTGTCCCATCCAATTTAAATGAACTTATTGCAGTACCTCTGTTAGGTATAATAACATTGTAATAATGTTTGGTAATTCGACCTTCGCTATAAGGTGCATTCCAAATAACTTTTGAAATATTTTGTTCCACCGGACTTAAGTAAATAACTTCTGGATCTCCTGGGAAAGAGGAAGTATTAGATGGATTTCCACACGTTGTACTACCCTGAGATGCTATATACTGAGCGACAGTTATCGGAAAATTAGATTCTATTTTTAAAGGACTAGAGGTAGCAGAAAGTTCGTAATAAAAATTATTATTAAGAGGTACCGAAATAGGCAGGCCATTTACTTTTACAATAGTTGCAGGATCTTGAACACAGATTCTAAAGATGTTAAAATTCAAATCTGAAGTTGGAGCGGTGAGATATTTTTTACCCCATGCATCTTTTGGGAATGCCTGGACCATATAATTATCTGAGGTAGTAGCACTAGGGTTAGTGGTACATGTTATACTTATTTTACCGCTACCTGAAAAAACGGCTATTCTTTTGCAATTCCCTGAACCAGATGCAATACTCTTGATTTTTGATCCGGTGAGATCAGCTCCTAAATATGGTGAGGAGTGAGTGGTTAATTCTCCCATCAAATTATATATCTCACCTTGTTGAAGATTTACAACAAATGTATCTCCTGCCTGGTGGTAAATAGTATTGGCGCTTGGGATAATTTGTACAGAAGTTGTTCCAGTATCAGTAGCCATCACATAAAACCAACAATTAGAGTTTTCATCATTCGAAATATTCTTGTAATTGATAGAATAGTATTCTTTCCCCAATGTATTCGTAGGAAACAAAATAGTAGCCCCAGAAACACTGCTATTATAAATATGCGCATAGGCAACTATATCCTTATCTGCAGTAATATGGATCCCTTTTTCATCAGGCAAAGTGGATTCATCAGTTAATCGTGCATCCTCAACACCAGATTTAGGAATCAAATCTGAAGTAATTATTGTTGCGGTTGGTCCACTCGTGTAGGTTCTTGTCCACAAGGGTGAATTGGGGGGACCAATAGTAACTGTAATATTAGTTACACCCTCTGTAGCAAAATACAAAACCATATCTTGTACATTCAGGGCACCATTTTGATTGGTCTTCATTCTAACATGATAACCATACCCCACCCAAAAATCTCTCCCTTTATTGGAAAAATTTTGTGCGATTAATTCATTGGAAAAAAGAAAAATGGAAAGGGTTAAAATAAAGTGCCTCATCGCGTGCATTAATAAAGATTTTAATTTATAGTCGCATTGTATTCCCAATATTATCCCACAAAATAGGAAGAGATTTCTCTTACGGGAATTTCAGATTTTAAATGTGTCGCAATATACAGCAATAAACATTTGAGATTAAAATTTGACACTCAAAAAAGGTTAATAAATTACTAATAGGGATAAAAAATAAAGTGGAGATAAATTAAATACAAATAGTTTAAACTTTAAAATATGCATAAGTATTAAATAAAATACGACCATCAGGGAAGTCAACTAATTAAGAAAGCTTAAAAAAAAAAAGAGGTCAATTATAGTATTAAAAGCGAATAGACTAAAAAATAAATTAAAGTTTGTTTGAATTCGTTAATTATAATCTATTTTTATTCTCAATAG
>CALQJK010000113.1:0-6324 GCA_943330875.1 Chitinophaga pinensis | reverse complement strand
TGAACGGGCGACCCTCTGATTAACAGTCAGATGCTCTAACCAACTGAGCTAAGGAGGAATATTCACCCCGAATCCTATTCATGAAATCCACAAATACAAATCGGGATGCAAAAATACTGATTTTCAGTTTTTAAACAAATACATTTTTGATTTTAAGACCCAAAAGAGTCTTTTTTTTCTTCTAAACCTATAAATACTCCATTAATCCTCGATTCTATGGAGTATGTTTTTAAAAAATAACCTTCTCCTGAAATATTTCTACCATTATTTAAACTAAATCTATACCGATGCAGCGGACAAACTATATTTCCTAATGCATCAATATAACCATCAGCCATCTTTCCGCCAGCATGAGGACATTTCGCTACACAAGCCTTTAATTCTTCCCGATGCCTTCCAATACAAATCATTTTACCGGCTATCTCTATTTCAATTAAGGATTGGTTGTTATTAAATAACTCGTCCTTGCTTTCTGCTATCTTATGCCAAGTGATTTTTTTCTCCATACAAATGGATGTCTTTAATAAAAAAATTCTGCCCTGTAAGGATATCTTATCTGGTAGATGTCTCTCACCTTATTCAAGATCGTTTGTCTTAGCCCATCTAAATTCCTCCGTTCTGTAGCAGAAACAAAAACACAATTTCCTTTGGTTTCTTCTTGCCATCTCTCTTTTAACTCTCGTAAAATATCCTGCTTAACACTATCTTCCAACAACTCATCAAAAGTAACGGCCTCATATCGATCCATCTTATTAAAAATGGTAATTGTTGGCTTATCCTCACATTTTAAATCTGCCAAAGTCTTATTTACAACCGCCAATTGTTCTTCATACTTCGGATGAGAAATGTCAACTACGTGCAATAATATGTCCGCTTCTCTTACTTCATCCAATGTGCTTTTAAAACTCTCTACTAAATGATGTGGTAATTTTCTGATGAATCCAACCGTATCACTTAACAAGAAAGGCGTTTGTTCAAAAACCACTTTTCTTGTCGTGGTATCAAGTGTGGCAAATAATTTATTTTCTGCAAATACTTCGCTCTTACTCAACACATTCATTAGGGTAGATTTTCCTACGTTGGTATAACCTACTAATGCAACGCGTATGAACTCACCTCTTTCTTTTCTTTGTGTAAAGGATTGCTTGTCTATTTCGGCTAGTCGTTTACGTAATAAAGTGATTTTATCTTTTACAATACGACGATCGGTTTCAATTTCGGTTTCCCCTGGACCTCTTGTACCTACACCACCACCCTGACGCTCCAGATGCTTCCACATGCCTTTTAAACGAGGTAAAATATATTGATACTGCGCCAGCTCCACTTGTGTCTTTGCCTGAGCTGACTTTGCTCTGCTTGCAAAAATGTCAAGAATCAAATCGCTTCGGTCTATGATTTTTTTTTCTACGGCTTTCTCTATATTAATAATTTGCGCGCCGGATAATTCATCATCAAAAATGACGATATCAATATTGCCCTTAAGTAAAATGTAATTTTTAATTTCTTCCAGTTTTCCTTTTCCTAAAAAAGTTTTACTGTCAGGATGCGCCATCTTTTGAGTAAAGCGCTTAACCGTATTGGCCCCAGCTGTCTCTGCCAGAAAAGCGAGCTCGTCAAGGTATTCGTTTACCTGCAGCTCTGTTTGGTTTTTTTGGATAAGACCAACTAGAATAGCATTTTCTGATGCACCTACGACTTTCTTTTTTTCTATCAAGGCTTAAGGATATGATTTGATAATTAGATGATTTGAGTGTTTGCAGAAATAAACCTTTTAAATAGGAAACCTGTTGAACTTCTGAACCCTTACTTTGTAATCGCATTAGCAATATCGACCCACTTTTTTAAAGTAGGGCAACTCTTAAACTCCTCATCAATCATGATGTAGTAGTTATAGATTTTTGTGTTAAACCACTTTTCTAAGGCCTCTTCTTTCTTTTGTTCTATAGCACGTTGTGCAACGCGATTGTAATCGTCTTTTAAATTTTCACGATGGGGTTCCGTTTTTGTTTTCAGATAAACAATACGAACACCTTTTTTGCCACGATCGTCGGTATACTCTATCGGTTGCGAATACTCGCCAACTTTTAAATCGTTTAATTTTAATACCAAATCTTTATCCAATTGATCAATGGTTAAAAAAGTTCCATCTCTACCTTGAATCATTCCGGCGGTAAACTTACTTGATTCATCATCGCTGTATCTTAATACTGCAGTACCAAAATCAATAGTTCCCACGATTAGTTTAGCCCTTACACTATCTAACTTTTCAAGTCCGGACTTCATTTCAATTTGTGTAACCTGAGGTACTTTTAAGATATGTCTTACAACGGCATCATCACCAGCCCTACTCACTAATTGTATAATGTGATAGCCAAATTTTGTTTTAAATGGATTAGATATTTGTCCTTCTTTTAAAGTAAATGCTTTAGACATCCACAGTGGATCTAAATCTTTTTGATTTCTATTTATTTCGTACATCCCACCACGGTCTTTACTACCTGGATCTTCAGAAAAAAGAGAAGCTATTGATGCAAACTCTTTTTTGCCTGATTCTATTTGTGTTTTATATCCTTTCAATTGTTCGATGCAATATTCTTCAGCATCTCTGCTTGCTTTTGGATACATCACAACTTGTCCTACTTCAACTTCTGTTTCATAAAAAGGCAAACTATCCTTAGGAATACTTTCAAAATAATTCTTTACTTCATTAGGTGTGATTTTTATATCCTCGACTATTTTATTTCTCATCATTGACGCTAACTTCCGATCTTTAAAGCCATCTTTAAAATCTTCCTTTAACTGGTATAATGTTTTTCCCGCAACTTTTTCTACTTCTTCTTTTGATCCATACTGGCTAATAAAATAACGGATTTGATTATCAATATCTGCATCTATTTCTTCTTCAGATACCGGAAGAGAATCTTTCTCTGCTTGAAGTACTAGTGCTTTAATACCCATCGTTTGTTCTAAACTAAGGCATCTGGCATCCTGAGGAATTTCAATACCCTGGCGCTGCATATCTAATATGCTATTGTCAATATCACTCTTTAGGATTATTTTATTTCCTACAACAGCAATAATTTTATCGACAATTATTTTTTTGGGTTGAGAGTAAGCTGTTGCTACTATAAATAGGGAAATTAGAAAAAGGGTAAGTTTATTTTTAATCATGATGGGGGTGACTATGTTTAATGAGTTGAAAAAGTTCAATGAGTTGAATAGGTTAACCTTTTAAGCATATTCAACCTGAAACCTTTGAAACTTATTTAGTGTTGCCAAAATTAATCTTCGTTTCTTTTACAAATCGTTAAATGTTGTATCAGTTTAATGAATTAAAAAGTTCAATAGGTTAACTTTTTAAACTCTTTCAACCTGAAACCTTTGAAACTTATTTTAAAGCGTTCTCTTCACTTCTACTTCTTCAAATGCTTCTACTATATCACCAACTTTAATATCATTATAATTTCTGATTACCAATCCGCATTCCATACCCGATGATACATCTTTTGCATCATCACGGAAACGCTTCAAACTAGCCAATTCTCCGGTAAAAATTACAATGCCATCTCTAACCAACCTGATTCGGTTGTTTCTGGCCATTTTACCATCAAGAACCTGACAACCCGCAACTGTTGCTTTATCAAAACGATACGTTTCTCTGATTTCAACATTTGCCAATATTTTCTCTTCCACAGTTGGCTCCAACATACCTTCCATCGCACTTCTTATTTCCTCAATGGCATTGTAAATAATAGAGTACAATTTGATCTGTATAGATTCGTTTTCTGCTAGTCTTGCAGCTTGTATAGAAGGACGAACATTAAATCCGATAATGATGGCATCTGATGCATTCGCTAAAGTCACATCGCTTTCCGTAATCGCACCTACTGCTTTATGAATAACTTTTATTACAATTTCTTCTGTACTTAATTTCTGCAGAGAATCACTAAGTGCCTCAACAGATCCATCCACATCACCTTTAATAATTACATTTAATTCTTTAAAGTTGCCAAGAGCCAAACGGCGACCAATTTCATCAAGTGTAATATGCTTCTTAGCACGCATACCTTGCTCACGCAAAATCTGTCCGCGCTTATAGGCTGTTTCTCTTGCGTCTGCTTCATTTTCAAATACCTTGAAAGTTTCACCAGCTTGAGGAGCGCCATTCAAACCCAATAACAATACTGGTGTTGATGGAGGAGCTACTTCTACGCGTTGGTTTCTTTCATTGTACATGGCTTTTACTTTACCAAAGTGCTGACCAGAAACAATCATATCACCTTGACGAAGAGTACCATTTTGAACTAAAATAGTTGCAACATATCCGCGACCCTTATCAAGTGAGGCCTCAATAATAGTACCGTTAGCTTGTTTGTCTGGATTGGCTTTTAATTCCAAAATATCCGTTTCTAACAATATTTTTTCAAGGAGTAAATCAATATTCATTCCTTTCTTGGCACTGATTTCCTGGCTTTGGAATTTTCCTCCCCAGCTTTCAACCAAGATATTCATAGAAGCCAGTTGCTCTTTTATTTTTTCAGGATTAGAGCCATCTTTATCTACTTTATTTATAGCAAAAATCATAGGAACATTTGCAGCCTGAGCATGAGAAATAGCTTCTTTGGTTTGAGGCATCACCGCATCATCTGCTGCTACCACAATTACTGCAATATCTGTTACTTTAGCACCACGGGCACGCATAGCCGTAAATGCTTCGTGACCAGGAGTATCTAAAAAGGTAATGGCTCTTCCATCCGCAAGTGTTACTTCATAGGCACCAATATGTTGGGTAATTCCTCCTGCTTCACCTGCAATAACATTCGTGTGTCTTATATAATCAAGCAAAGATGTTTTACCATGATCTACGTGACCCATTATGGTTACAATTGGAGCTCTTGGTTTTAAATCTTCAGGATTATCCACGACTTCTTCTGCTTCTAATTCTGCCGCATCATCTACTCCGATAAATTCAACTTCATAATTAAATTCACTAGCTACTAATTCGATTACATCTGCTTCAAGGCGTTGGTTAATAGACACCATGATGCCCAAATTCATACATTTACTGATAATATCAGCAAAACTCACGTCCATTAATCCTGCAAGCTCACTAACAGATATAAATTCCGTAACCTGTAATTTGTTTGTTGTTTCTCCACCCTCGCCCTTCTGCTCTGCCATCTCTTCCCGCTTCGCTTTTCTATATTTAGCTTTAAGGCTTTTTCCTCTACCGCCTGACCCTGCAAGTTTAGCTTGTGTTTGCTTAAGTTTTTCCTGGATTTCTTTAGCATCAATAATTTTATCCTCAGTGCGTTTAGGTGCTCCGATTATTGGTCTTGGAAAACGATTACCTGCTGCAGATGGGGCTCCTCCTTGTGGAGGTCTTGCTTGTCCGCCACGAGTATCTGGAATAGCTTTGTTGCCACGTTGTTGACCTCCAAAATCTTGACCTGGTTTCTTTTGTAATGGGATGCGTTTACGCTTTTGTTTTTCTTCGTTTGTTTCTTTCTTTGGGCGCGTATCGCTATCGATTGGTAAATTAATTTTACCTAAAATTTTAGGACCTGATAATTTTTCTGCTTGAATATTTTGAATTTGCGGAGGCAATATCGATTCCACAACTGGTGTTGGGATTGCTTTAACTTCTGCTTCAATGGGCTTAGTTATTATAGTTGGCTCTGCAGCTTTCTCCGGAATTTCGGAAACCGGTGTTATTGTTTTCTTTGTTGCTTTTTTGGGTCTTGTTGAAGAATCAATACTATCTAAATCTATTTTATCAAGCACTTTTGGACTTTCCAATTCCGGGGCTTCTATTTTTGTTATAGATGATGTTGTTGTTGTTTGTTCAACATTAACAATTTCCGCTGCAACAGTCGCTGCTTTTACTTCTTCAATTACGGTTTCTTCTACAGGCTTTGCTTTTACTTTTTCTTCTTTCTTTTTAATAGAAAGGTCTTCCTCATCTTTTTTCTTTTTATGATCTCCAGAAGCGCCTTTTGGTAAGTCGACCTGCTCTGCTTTTTGTTTGGCTGCTTTATCAAGTTGAAATTCAGCTTGCAAGACGCGATACATCTCTACAGAGAGTTTCGTGGAGGCCTTTAAATCGTCTGCACTGAAATTTTTAGACACAAGGAATTCTATTAGGGTATTTGTTCCTATATTAAATTCCTTGGCAGCAGCCATTAACCTAGGTGTGTTTACTTCTGACATTCGTTTTATTTATTGTAACATTAATTATAATGATACAAACTTTCATTTAATGATTACTAATGTACCGATTATTCTGTTTCGGTTGTTATTCTCTTTCGAATTCTTCTTTTAATA
>CALQJK010000112.1:0-6349 GCA_943330875.1 Chitinophaga pinensis | reverse complement strand
TTAAAGAATGGATCGACAATGGATTGTTGGTGAAATATTTTCATTATGAAGATGGGAATGAAATGGGCAGTCAAAGATTATGGTGGGGAGATGGAACAGTGAGAGCAAATTATGTAATTAAAAATGGCAGAAAATACGGACTATTAGGTTTAAAAACTTGTATTAATCCTTATGATTCAATTATTAAAAAATAGGGGGATTGTTTTATTATTGATGATACTTGGGGCCTGTAATCAAAAGCCCAACAAAGACGCTATGCCGTTTATCAATAAGCCAGATTTCACTCCGGAATGGATTGATAAAGACAACCCTTCATTTGATAGCATTCATCATATTCCTGCATTTTCTTTTACAGATCAAGATGGGAATTCAGTTACAGAAAAAACAGTGTGGGGTAAAATTTATGTAGCTAATTTTATTTTTACCAAATGTGCAAGTATTTGTCCGAAGATGACCGCTAATATGGGGATTCTGCAAGAGGCCTTCAAAAATGATAATGATATTTTATTACTGTCACATTCTGTTACACCTGATATGGACAGCGTTCCTGTATTAAAAAAATATGCCAAGGCGAAAGGAGTGATAAGTGGAAAATGGTATCTATTGACCGGCAAGCAAAATGATATTTATCGGTTGGCGAAAAAAGAATATTTTGCTGGGGATGTGATAGGATATTATCAAACTGGCAATGAGTTTTTACACACTGAAAATTTCATTTTACTAGATAAGCACAGACGCATCCGCGGTGTTTATAATGGAACCTTACAACTAGAGATGGAAAGGCTTATAGAAGATATCAACATGCTAAAAGAAGAGGATTGATGTTTTATAATAATTCCCTAAAAGTTAGTTATCTAGCTATTGCAATTTTTACTTTTTTATTCTTTATTTTTTCATCTTTCACCGATTCAATGACTTGTCCGATTTTTGATTTTCGAACAGCTACAAATGCGGAAAAATCCTTCACATCAATTAAGCCAATCTCATCTTTTTTTAAGTTGCCTTTTTGTGTTAAAAATCCAACGATATCAATTTTGTTGATTTTATCCTTTTTGCCGGCAGCAATAAACAAGGTGCTCCATTTTGGTTTTTCAGGTAATTCATATTGGGTAGGTAAAGCCATTACAATAGAGCTTTCTGCAATATAATCTGGCATTTCTTCTTCAGGTCCGAAAATTACAAAAACAGAACCTGTGGCATCCATTCTTGCAGTTCTGCCATTTCGGTGGGTAAAGGCATCTTCGGTTAAAGGTAAGTGATAATGAACAACACTTCTGATGTTTTCTATATCTAATCCTCTGCTAGCTAAATCTGTAGTAATCAATACGTTAGACGTTTTATTTCTAAATTTACATAAGGCTGTTTCTCGGTCTTGCTGTTCCATACCACCATGATAAAAAACGTTTAAAATTCCTTTTTCTAACAAAAGGTTATGGGTTCTTTCTACTGCATCTCTATGATTGCAAAATACAATTGTGGATGTGTCCTTTAAAGAACAAATCAAAACAAATAAGGTGTCAATTTTGTCATTTTCAGGAGAATGTAATCGTTTGATACTCAATTTTATAACGTCTTGATTCTCATCGGTCAGAAAATTAAGCGTATGAACAGCCTTCATTTTAACAAAAGCTGGAATCTCAACAGCATGAGTCGCAGAAGTTAGAATTTTTTGTTTTACAGCGGGTAATTGAGAAAGAATATATTCCATTTCTTCCTGAAAGCCTAGTTCAAGAATTTTATCAAATTCATCCAGGACTAAAAAGGAGATTTGAGTTGTTTTGATATTCCCGCGTCTTAAATGATCAGCCATTCGGCCTGCGGTAGCAATAACAATAGTTGGGGCCTGTGTCAAATTATTTTCTTCGATTTCACGTTTATGTCCGCCATAGCAGCATGATATTTTGCAGCCTGGTTGAATTTGTTTTAGTACAGACTCGATTTGCAAAGCAAGTTCTCTGGACGGAACAAGAATAAGGGCTTGAGTTTGGTTTAGATTGTTGAGATCGAGCGAATGGATTAGTGGGATTAAAAATGCTAAGGTTTTGCCTGATCCCGTATTCGATAAGAGGACAATTTCTTTATTTTCAATAATGGCGTCTTGAGTAGCCAATTGCATTGGATTCAACGACTTTATTTTCAAGTTATTTAAAATCGTTTCGGTATTCATTAAAATTTCCTTCATGTTGCAAATTTACTTTAATTAAATTCAGTATAGGGATAATAAAAAATTAAAGAGTCGAAACAATCATTTAAAATTAAATAAACTTCAGTGGAAATGTTTGGCTGGCTTGTTTGGGTATTCGTAATATTGCAATATCGCAATATCGGTTCAGGGTTTATTACTGAGAACATCAAACTCAGCTTTTTTTTAAGCCGCTCTAATAATATACTTTACCATCTTTCTGCCTCATAATTAATATTATGTTAAATAGAATAACGGAACGAAAGGAACGAGATATCCTATACTTAGTTGAAATATCGCAAAGGCCTTTCATTCTCTTATTGTGTTTGTTATGGCGCCTGTTTTATAAAAAAACAAATTGCATGACACTTCTGCTGGGATTTTTTTGAAAAAGTATTCTCTATTTTGATGCTGAGTTTGAAGCATAACTACCAGGTTTTGTTTACCAGTTCCTTTTTAGTGGACCGAGCCCAATAGCCAGTTATTTTAATCCAGTAAATGAAAGATGATTCATTGCAGGTCTGAGCCATCCATAATAATTTAACTGTATCATCCATTTGGTACGAACCAATCTTGAGAAGTTTTACTGAAATTATACGATTCTTGTATTTGGGGATACTATCACTTACTTGGCAAATATCACATCATTACGCAATGCTTATGCTTATTTTTAATTTATACAAATATTCATAACTAATTGGTATTGATTTTAATGCACTTTAATTATTTATGGCGAAAACCATACCCCACAAGCTTATATTTAGTTTTCTCAATTGCGATAATTAGCCAAGCAGCCGCTTGGCTATAAAATTATTTGTGTAGCTATTGTTGTGGTTCGAACCACAGTTATGTAATTATAATAGCAAAAAAAATAGCTGCCCAATTATTGTCGGACAGCTATTTGATAAAATAAGCCTTGAGTAATTTTTAGGAATTAATCTGATTAAGCTGTTGGTCCTTCCTCGCCATTTTCGGTCGCTTCGATATCGTCTGCATCAGCTACATTTGGATTAGTTTCCGGATTAGTTTCAGTATCTGTATTCTCAGTTGAGTTTTCCAGAGTTTGATCAATTTCCAATTCTTCCTCCATTTCATCCAATTGAGTAATAGCTGCAATTTCATCACCATCATCTACCTTAATCAATTTTACGCCTTGCGTAGCTCTTCCTTGTTCGCTAATTCCGCTTACAGGCATTCTGATGGTAACACCACTTACGCAGGTAATCATCAAATCTTCTTTTTCTGTTACAGCTAGTAATCCAACTAATTTTCCTGTTTTTTCGGTAACATTAATTGTTTTTACGCCCTTTCCCCCACGATTCGTTATCCTGTAATTTGCTTCGCCTGTTTCTGGGTCATCAAGGAATGTTCGTTTGCCATAACCCTTTTCACTTACAACCAATACTGTTTTTGACTTGTCATTTTTATTTACACAAATCATCCCAACTGCTTGATTGTTAGTCTCATCTACTTCTATTCCGTAAACGCCAATTCCGCCGCGACCTGTGCTTCTTACTGCAGATTCATGGAAACGAATTGCTCTGCCGCTTTTAACAGCTAACATGATTTCACAATTGCCATCTGTAAGTTCTGCAGCTAATAATTGATCTCCTTCCAAAATATTGATTGCATTAATACCAGATTGACGTGGTCTACTGAAGTCTTTCAAATCAGTTTTTTTGATAATGCCATTCTTGGTGCAAAGAACGATATAGTGATTGTTTACATATTCTTCATCATCAAAATTCTTAACATCTATTATCGCTCTTACCTTATCATCTTGGGGAATTTGAACCATATTCTGAATAGCTCGTCCTTTACTAGTCTTATCTCCTTCTGGAATTTGATAAACTTTAAGCCAGAAACAACGGCCTTTTTCAGAGAAGAATAATAAAGTATGGTGCGTGGAAGCTACAAAAAGATGCTCTATGTAATCTTCTTGTCGCGTGCTGCTTCCTCTTGCTCCTCGGCCACCTCTTCTTTGCTGGCGGTATTCATTCGCTGAAGTCCGTTTGATGTATCCCAAATGAGAGATTGTTACTACCACATCTTCTTCTTCAATCAAATCAAGCATATCTATTTCATCATCTGCATAAACGATTTCAGATTTACGCTCATCGCCAAATTTTGCTTTTACTTCTAAAAGTTCGGCCTTGATGATTTCAAATCTTAGTCCTTCGTTTGCTAAAATTTCTTTTAATCTTTCAATTAAACGCATAATTTCAGCATGTTCTTCACGAATTTTATCAATTTCCATTCCTGTCAAGCGCTGCAAACGCATTTCTAATACAGCTTTAGATTGAATCTCACTCATTCCGAATACGCTTTGTAAACCTTCTTGAGCAATATTAGGAGTAGAACTTTCTCTGATTAATTTAATTACCGCATCAAGATTGTCCAATGCAATAATATAGCCTTCCAATATATGCGCTCTTTCCTGTGCTTTACGTAAATCGTATTTTGTTCTTTTTATTACAACTTCATGTCTGAATTCTACAAACTCTGAAATAAGTTGTTTGACATTCAATTGTCTTGGTCTGCCTTTTACTAAGGCTACATTATTTATTCCGTATGAAGTTTGAAGCTCTGAATATTTATAAAGCTGGTTGATGACTACCTGGGCTACCACGTCTTTTTTCAATTCAACTACAATACGAGTCCCCTCTTTATTATTACTTTCATTATTGACATCACTGATGCCTTCAATTACTTTGTCATTAATTAACTCTCCTATCTTTTGTGTTAACGTATCTCTGTTTACTTGATAAGGAATTTGAGTAATCACAATTTTTTCTCTTCCGCGTGCATCTGCTTCAATGGTGGTTTTACCTCTAAGAACGACACGACCACGTCCTGTAAATAATGCAGTTTTTACACCTTCGTATCCATAAATAATACCTCCAGTTGGAAAATCTGGGGCTTTAACATGCTTGATCAATTCGTCAAGTGTTATATCATTGTCTTCGATATACGCAATACATCCGTCAATAACTTCATTCAAGTTATGAGGCATCATATTTGTTGCCATACCTACTGCAATCCCACTACTTCCATTTAATAGTAATTGAGGAATGCGTGTAGGCAATACCGTTGGTTCCTTTAGAGAATCATCAAAATTGAATTGATAGTCTACTGTTTCCTTCTCCAGATCTTCCATCATGGCTTCCGCAAACTTTTCCATTCTAACCTCCGTATAACGCATAGCTGCCGGAGGATCTCCATCCTGGCTTCCAAAATTACCCTGACCATCTATCATCTTGTAGCGCATAGACCATTCCTGAGCCATACGTACCATCGTGTCATAAATAGAGGCATCTCCATGTGGGTGATATTTACCCATCACTTCTCCCACAATACGTGCAGATTTTTTATAGGCCTTGTTACTATAATTACCCAATTCACTCATCCCAAATAATACCCTGCGATGAACCGGTTTTAAACCATCTCTAACATCAGGCAAAGCCCTGCCAACAATAACGCTCATCGAATAATCGATGTAGGACGTTTTCATTTGCTCTTCAATGTTTACCGGAATTATTTTTCCTCTGTTATTGAGGTTTGATCCCTCGAAATTCTCTAGATTTTCCATATGTTTTAATAGTGAGCAAATGTAAGGAATCTAAAGGATTTTTTACTTAAAATAAAGGTTGTTTTTAGATTGTTTTTGCACAAATTTCTGGACTTTGTGGACAAGTTGTAAAGATTAAAAAAATGAGGCAAATTAAGAGATAAACTTTGGCAAAGTCTATCCAAGATGATATCTTGCCAGCAATTAAAAAAGGAGTTGATTTTTTCGAAAAACTTCCTTTCAAAAATATAAAAATGCAACAAAAAAACATGCTGCTCTTTGGTGCAGGCAAGTCGGCTACAGTACTAATCGATTATTTAATTAACGAAGCTGAGCGTAATCATTGGAACGTTATTGTAGCAGATGCGAATCTTGCTTTAATAGAGCAAAAGACTAGAAATAGGCCCTTTTCAGAAGGCATTCAGTTAGATATCAAGGATGAGAATAAAAGACAAGAATTGATATCCAATAGTAGTATTGTGATTTCAATGATGCCCCCTGCCCTGCATATTCTTATCGCAAAAGATTGTTTGAAATACGGCAAATCATTGCTTACGGCATCTTATGCAGATGAGGAGATAAAATTATTAGAACAAACA
>CALQJK010000111.1:0-6421 GCA_943330875.1 Chitinophaga pinensis | reverse complement strand
ATGGTTGAGGGAGAAAGTAAGGAGTGTCAGGAAGAAGATTTGATTATGGCCATAGAAATGGCACATGATGCTATTCGCATTCAGGTTAAAGCTCAGGAAGAATTGAGGGATTTAGTAGGTATGACGACTAAAAGAGACTATACTAAACCTTACCGTAATGAAGAATTAAACGAAAAAATAACTGCTTTTGCTAAAGACAAAGTTTATGCTATCGCAAAAGCTGCTTCAGGAAAACATGAAAGAAGTGATGCTTTCAAAGCATTACACCAGGAAGTAGTGGCTCATTTAGGAGAAGAATTGGCAGACCAGGACAAAGGATTAGTTGGTCATTATTATGGAGAACTACAATATTATGTAGTTCGTGATATGATTTTAAATGATCGTGTAAGACTTGATGGTAGAGGTACAGAAGATGTTCGTCAATTAGAAATGGAGATAGATATTTTGCCAACCCCTCACGGGTCTGCATTATTTACAAGAGGGGAGACTCAATCACTTACAACAGTTACTTTAGGAACTCCTTTAGATGAATTACTAGTAGAAAGTGCTCATTCTTCAGAATATACTAAATTTATTTTGCATTATAATTTCCCTCCATTTAGTACAGGGGAAGTAAAAATGATGAGAGGTGTTGGCAGAAGAGAAGTAGGTCATGGTAATTTAGCTATGCGTTCATTGAAAAAAATGATGCCAGGTGGTGATTATCCATATACGATAAGAGTAGTGAGTGATATTTTAGAAAGTAATGGGTCCTCTTCAATGGCGACTGTATGTGCGGGTTCTTTAGCTTTGATGGATGCAGGTGTTCCACTAAAAAAACATGTTAGTGGCGTAGCGATGGGATTGATTACTAAAGGAGACAAATTTGCAGTACTTACTGATATTTTAGGAGATGAAGATCATTTAGGTGATATGGATTTTAAAGTTACAGGTACGCGTGATGGTATTTGTGGTGTGCAAATGGATATAAAAGTTGACGGGTTAAGTATGGATGTCATGCGTCAAGCACTAGCTCAAGCTAAAAAAGGGCGTATGCATATTCTTGATGCCATGCACAATTGTACTGCAGCAGCAAGAGCCGAAGTTAAGCCTCATGCACCTAGAATGGTAAAGATTGTAATAGATAAAGAATATATCGGTGCTGTAATCGGACCCGGCGGAAAAGTTATTCAGGAAATACAACGTGAAACAGGTGCTACCATAAATATTGAAGAAAAAAATAATCAAGGTGAAGTAAGCATCTTCTCTAAAGAAAAAGAAAGTTTGGAGAGAGCATTGTCATGGATTAATGGTATTGTAGCGGTGCCAGTTGTTGGAGATACTTATGAAGGAACTGTAAAAAGCATTAAAGAGTTTGGTGCGTTTGTCGAATTCCTTCCTAAAAAAGAAGGATTACTTCATATAAGTGAAATCAGCTGGAAAAGATTAGAGACTATGGATGGTATATTTAAAGAAGGCGATAAAGTGAAAGTTAAACTACTTGAAGTTGATCAACGTACAGGAAAGTTTAAATTAAGCAGAAAGGCACTGATGCCAAAGCCGGAAGCTCCAGCCAAACCACAGTCTGATAATTAAACCTTTTTTTTAAAATATAACTTAAGCTACAGTAATCATCTAATTTACTGTAGCTTTTTTACTTATGGCACATATAGAGTTAACATTCAAAATATCAAATGCCGAGGAAGGAGAAATGCTTGTTGCATTTCTTAGTGAACTTCGTTTTGATGGTTTTCAGGAAGAAGAAGGAAGTTTAAAAGCGTATATAAAAGAAGTCGATTTTCAGCATTCTGATTTTGATGATTTAATTGAGTATAAAGGTATAAAATATTCTAAATCAATTATTAAAGATGAGAATTGGAATGCGGATTGGGAAAGTAGTTTTGAGCCAGTGTCCGTTTTTCATCCTGCTAATGAATCTTTGTTCGCCTTTGTGAGAGCTGATTTCCACAGCTCAAATCCTAACGCTGCATACGATTTATTAATTACGCCTAAAATGAGTTTTGGGACTGGTCACCATGCGACCACTTTACAAATGATGCAGCAAATGAGTGAAATTAATTTTGTCAATAAATCGGTAATTGACTTTGGTACTGGCACTGGGTTACTTTCCATTCTGGCTGAAAAAATGGGTGCAACTGCTGTATTAGCCATTGACAATGATGATTGGAGTATTAATAATACCAAGGAAAACATTGCTGCGAATAATTGTAATAAAATCGAAGTGGTAAAAGCTGAAACTTGTATTTACAGTAATCATAAAGCAGATATATTATTAGCGAATATTAATTTGAATGTTATCATTGAGAATTTGGATAATATCTTAAGCTGCTGTAATCATCCTGTAAAAATGTTGTTCAGCGGAATATTAACTGTGGACGAGACGAAAATTTTACCCGTTTTAACATCAAGAGGTATAAAAATATTGAATGTAGCCAGTAATAATAACTGGTTAGTAATTATGGCTGAAGCATAAGATCTATCTCTCCTGCATTAATTAAAGGTTATCAATTTTTTTTTGTATTATCTTTACACCCATTCTTACTAATAAATTAATGAAAGAAACACTTCTGATTATTCTGGCTTATTTGATTGGATCCATTCCAACAGCGCTGATTATTAGCAGAAAATTTTTCGATATAGATATTCGTGATTATGGGAGTGGAAATATGGGAGCTACTAATGCTTTTCGTGTGTTGGGCCCTAAATACGGCACTATAATCATGGTGTTGGATATCTTAAAGGGCATGTTGGCTGTAGGCTTATTCTATTTCTTGCCTTTTTACCTCTCCAATGAATTACAGCGTACCAATTTCATGATGGGACTTGGATTAGCGGCTGTATTTGGGCATATTTTCCCCATATTTGCCAATTTTAAAGGTGGCAAAGGAGTTGCAACATTATTAGGGATGTTGTTGGCGGTTCAGCCAATAGTAGCTTTATGTTGTGTGGCAGTTTTTGTTTTGGTGCTCTACCTTACACGATATGTGTCTTTAAGTTCTATACTTGGCGCTATCATGTTACCTGTTTCTGTATTATGGATCTGGAATGAACATGAACTTTCCTATAGAATATTTGCATTGATCGTCGCCTTACTTGTTATTATTACTCATCAGAAAAATATTGGAAGATTAATAAGAGGTGCCGAAAATAGGATTCCGATATTAAAGTATCGTGATAAGAAGAAAGCCTCTAATCCTAAATAACTTCGATATTCTAGTTACGCCTTTAAAATTTACATGATGATAAGTTTCAGAAATCTACTTTTCTTATTATTTATTTCTTTAGTCTCCTGTGATCGAAACGCTATCACTGGCAGATCCCAGCTTTCCTTATTTAAAGAAAGTGATTTACAAGCGCAGGCACTTACTCAATATCAATCTTTTTTAGGTTCCAATAAAGTAATAACCCAGTCTAACAGTAAAGATGCTGAAATGGTAATAAGGGTAGGGCAGAAAATAGCCCGTGCTATAAATACTTATTATGCTGCTAAAGGTTTAAGTAAAGAATTGGATGGTTATAAATGGGAATTCAATTTGGTAAACAGTAATGAAATAAATGCCTGGTGTATGCCAGGAGGGAAAGTGGTTGTTTATACCGGACTTTTACCTGTAACTCAAAATGAAACGGCACTTGCCATTGTATTAGGCCATGAAATAACGCATGCGATTGCGCATCATGGTAATGAGCGAATGAGTCAGGCAGCAGTGGCACAAGGATTACAAATTGCGGGAAATGCCGCTACTCAAAATAAGGAAGAAGTAAATAAATTATTTAACAACGTATTTGCTCCGAGTGCTCAAGTTACTTTTCTATTACCAAACTCCAGAAAACAAGAATATGAAGCCGATCATTTCGGATTAATTTTTGCAGCTATGGCAGGATACAACCCCAGAGAAGCTATCTCTTTTTGGAAAAGAATGTCCATTGTAGGGGGCAAAAACCCCCCTGAATTTCTAGCGACTCATCCATCTGATGAAAATAGGATTGCCCAATTAGAAAAATATATGCCTGAAGCATTGTCCTACTTCAAAAAAGTGGAATCCTCAGGTAAGGATTAGTATTTTAAAGGTTTATTTAGAAATTCGATAAATAAAACTTATCTTCGCACACCCTTTGAATGCAATAAATTAGTAAACCGTCCGTCCCTTTAATTTTCGGCTTGCTAATCCATAATTGATTAATCATATTTAAATTAGTTCAACATTATGGCTCTTCAGACTATATTGGAAAAATTGCAAATTGGCAACGAAAAGAATGTATTAATTCAAGGATTGCCTTCTTCAATTGAAAAACAATTTATAAAATTGTCTTTCGCGAAAAGTGTAACTCCTTTATTAAGAATCAAAAAAATAGAATTTGCTTTGATTTTCGCCGTAAGCAAAAAGCAACTTACCGATATATTGAATGATATCATGCCCGCCTTACAGCCTAATGCAAAACTTTGGATTTCATACCCTAAGCCAACAGCAAAAATAGCCAGTGACTTATGCAGAGAAAATCATTGGAAAGTTATTGCGGATCATTGTTTGGAAGCGATTGAACAAATAGAATTAGACAATGTGTGGTGTTCAACAAATTTTAAATTGTCTGGAGAAATTCATTCAAATTGCAACAGTATTCCTCGTCACATGTTAGTAGCGAAAGAAGAGATGGAAGAAATGGTCATTTCTTAACCGTCATACTACTTATAAATAACAGTTCCCGCCTTTTTAGAAAGATCAGCTTCTAACTTTTTTAGATGTTGGTGTGTTTGCATACAAATTAATTGTTGCTGCGGATCAGTAGCCTTTTCTAGCTCTTGCTGGTTTTCGGTAATCAATCGTTTTATTTTTCTTAACTGGAGATAATTCATTGTTGAAACAACCTCTTCTTTATAAAGTTCTTCTCTGGTTGGGATATGACCTTCATAGTGATGTTTCCAATTGGGACTTATTTCTGTATCCACATCCATAATTTTAATAATCAGACTATTAATTTCCGGATCATCATGATAGAGAAAGTTTTTGGCTGTAGGCTGAAGGCCTTCTTTGTACCATTTCCTATAAAGGTGAATAATGTTAACCAGTTTTTTATTGTCGATCAGTTCTTCTAAATCAAGGTCATCGATTTGAGCAAAAAAATAATGAGCGACTTTCTGTTCTTCATCCCAGTCTTTTAATCCAAATTCAACCAGACTTCTTACTAAAGCTTGTTCGTGTGGTTCATCTTTATTAAATAGTGCGCTTGTTTCATCCGCAGGATCAACAAAGCTATCATTGAGTGGTGGTAAATCTGCTCTGAAAGACTTCGATTCTTCTTTTGTTATTTTATCCCGGATAACTTTATTTACAAGAGCATTAAAACCAGACTCTTCGACTTTTAATATTTCTGAAACTCTTTTAATATAGTCTTGTCGTCTTGTAAATTCTTCCGTTTTATTTATTTTAGAAATAGTTTCAGCAATTTGATTCACAATCGCCGACTTCCTTGCAGGATCAGTACCTGCATCCTTAAGTGCAATTTCTAATTGAAAAAGAATGAAATCTTTCTTTTCATTTTTTACAAAATCAATAAAGGCATTCGCACCTAATTTATTCACATAACTATCGGGATCTTCTTTATCTGGTATGAGTACCAATTTAACATCAAGTCCCTCTTCCAAAGCAAGATCAAGTCCTCTCAATGCAGCCTTTATGCCGGCACTGTCTCCATCATAAATTATGGTAAGATTTTTCGTGTATTTTTTTATCAAACGAAGTTGATCAGGCGTTAGTGAAGTTCCTCCACTTGCCACTACATTCTCAATCCCGGCCTGGTGAAGACTGACTACGTCCGTGTATCCTTCCACCAGCAAACATTCATCGGCTTTGTCAATGGCCATTCTTGCAAAATAAGCGCCATATAAGATTTTGCTTTTGATGTAAATTTCATTTTCAGGCGTGTTGATATATTTTGGCGCCTTATCATTAGATTTAATAATTCTCGCACCAAAACCAAGAATCTTTCCACTTTGATTGTGAATAGGAAAAATGATTCGGCCTCTGTAATTGTCCATCAATTTCTCCTCACGGGAAACTACAAGTCCTGTTTTTAAGAGTAACTCTTTGTTGTATTGAGAATCGATGGCAACCTTAGTAAATTCATCTCTTGCACTCGGGTTATAGCCTAGTTGAAACTTTTTTATTGTATCTAAATTAAATCCTCTTTCTTTCAAATAACTTAACGCAATATCATTTCCTTCTTCTGTATTTAGAAGTGCAGTAGAAAAGAAATCTTTTGCAAAATTATTAATAATGAACAGGCTGTCGGATGTGAGCTGTATGGCTTTAAACTCAGGACTGGCTTCTGTTTCTTCTAGTGTGATATTGTATTTTGCGGCAAGCCATCTTAGCGCTTCAACATAACTGTATTTCTCATGATCCATGACGAATCCAATGGCATT
>CALQJK010000110.1:0-6440 GCA_943330875.1 Chitinophaga pinensis | reverse complement strand
GTAAACGATAGTTATTGTCCGCACATGCATAAGCATCTCTTACCCATAATTCTTCCAGTGAAAGATGGGCCATCATTTTTTTGTAAATGCTGTCAAAATGTGCTGCATCTATAGGAAGATTAAAATCATTCCAGAAAACACTGTTTGTTGTAATCTCATCCTTAACGATGAATTTATCTTTCGGACTTCTTCCAGTGAATTCTCCAGTTTTGATTACAAGTGCACCGGTATCATTTAATACAGCTTCTTTTCTTGCAATGGTTTGTTGTGTTAATTCTTCTGGAAGTAGTTGATAATGTATTTCTTTACTCGTATTCAATCCAAGTGATGATAATGCTTTGCTTGGGACTTTAGTTGTAGTAAGTATTGACATAATATTCTGGTTATGGTGGACAAAAGTAGTGTATCATTTTTTATAGGAAACAAATTAATGTCAGTAAAAATTAAAGAATATCTAATTGGAAGTCTTTATTTTTAGTATTGTTTAAAAAATATTTAAAAAATGGTTGCTTGGGGTTATCAAAATACTTGTAAAGTTGAATGCGGATTATTTTTGAAATATTTACCTAGTATTCTTCCTTCAATT
Source organism: Chitinophaga pinensis (assembly GCA_943330875.1). GTDB lineage: Bacteria > Bacteroidota > Bacteroidia > Chitinophagales > Chitinophagaceae > Ferruginibacter > Ferruginibacter pinensis_G. The sequence continues at coordinate 5,854 of CALQJK010000110.1, read as the reverse complement.
TTCAGTATTTGATAATGCCGTATATTGTAATCCGTTTCGAAAAATACATATCAATTAAATTTAATTAATTTAAGCATTCATTATATTGTCTTACTGTCAATCAAGAATAATCATAACGATTATAAAAGGTGACCAAAACATAAAACTAACTTACTGATGAAATATCACACTTTAAACCCAAAGATTTTTGTAAATAACCGCAAGCGATTCCTGGATAAAATGGAAAGTCATGCTATCGCCATTTTTAATAGTAATGATGAGTTGCCTACTAATGGCGATCAATTGTATAAATTCAAACAGCATTCAGATTTATTATGGTTGACCGGAATTGAACAGGAAGATTCCATGTTGATTTTATTTCCTGATAATCCAGATCCGAAATATAGAGAGGTGCTTGTTTTAGTGAGACCTAATGAAACTAAAGAGAAATGGGATGGACGTCGTTTAAGAAAGCAAGAGGCGCAAAATATTTCTGGCATACAAACCATTATTTGGTTAGAGATGCTTGATGGAATGCTCCAGCCATGGGTTCATCTGGCCAATACCATTTACCTCAATACAAATGAAAATGACAGAAAATCAAATGATATCGCAGTAAGAGATTATCGCTATGCTCAAATGATGAGAGAAAGATATCCACTTCATCGTTATGAAAGAAGTGCGAGGATTTTAAAAGATTTAAGAGCCATCAAAACACCGGAAGAAATTGAAGTAATGCAAAAGGCAATTGACATTACAGATGTTACTTTTAGAAGGTTGTTGAAATTTATTAAGCCCGGCGTAATGGAGCATGAAATCGAAGCTGAAATATGGCATTCTTTCTTGTCGCAACGTGCTACTGGCCCTGCTTATGGATCTATAATCGCTTCAGGAGATAACGCAAGAACTTTGCATTATGTTGACAATAATAAAGAGTGTAAAAACGGCGATTTATTACTGATGGATTTTGGTGCTGAATATGGAAATTATTGTGCAGATTTAACAAGAACAATTCCTGTTAATGGAAAGTTTACGAGCAGACAAAAAATTGTTTATAATGCTTGTTTGCATTTGCATCACTACGCAGCAAGTATTTTAAAGCCTGGAATCAGTATTGTAGATTATACAAAGAAAGTAGGCGATGAGGCTTCCATTGTATTTCATAAAATTGGACTGATTAAAAAATCGGATATCAAAAATGAAGATCCGGATAACAGAGCGTATACGCAATATTTATATCATGGCATTTCTCATCATTTAGGAATTGATGTACATGATTTGGGTACTCGTACTTCTCCCATAAAAGCTGGAATGGTTTTTACTATTGAGCCTGGCATTTATATTGAAGAAGAACAAATGGGTATTCGTATCGAAAATAATTTTTGGATTACAAAAAATGGGAACAAAGATCTGATGAAAAACATTCCCATTACTGTAGAGGAAATCGAAGCTATGATGAAGAGATAATTTTTGATTAATCTAAAACAAGTCAGCCTAAAAAATAAATAAAACTGCTATTAAATGAAGCAAATCCCCAATCTTTTTACTTTACTGAATCTTGTTTTTGGTTGTATGGCTATTGTGTTTGTGTTGCAAAATGGAATTACTATTCAATACAATGCAGAAGGAAGTCAAATGATAGATATTCCTGAAAAAATATGGATGGCGTCACTATTCATAGGGCTTTCAGCAGTAGTAGATTTTCTTGATGGTTTTGTGGCAAGGCTATTTAAAGCAACTTCAGCAATGGGCGAACAACTGGATTCACTGGCTGATGTGGTTAGTTTTGGGGTAGCTCCATCAATGATTTTATTTCAGTTTTTGAGAATGAGTTTTGCTTCCGAGGAAGATGGGATTACCACCCCCATACTTCTCCTCTCTCCGGCTTTTTTAATTGCCGCGGCTGCAGCATATAGATTGGCAAAATTTAATTTAGATACTACACAGCGGGTAAATTTTAAAGGTGTTCCAACTCCGGCAATTGGTTTGTTAGTAGCGTCGTTCCCGCTTATTTATTGGTATGGGCATTATGATGTTGTATACCAGTTATTGGCGAGTAAGTGGTTCTTGTATGCATTGATAGTGCTGTTGAGCTTTCTCATGGTGAGTAACTTGCCCATGATGTCATTTAAGGTTAAGTCTAAAAATATCAAAGATAATGTACACCTGCTTTTTTTTGCAGGACTTTCAATGGTATTGATGATATTGTTTCAATGGATTGCCGTCCCAATGATTTTTATGCTGTACGTTATTGTTTCTCTCATTTTTAAAAGAAGGTTATCCTAACAAGAAATCATTATTATAGACTTCCTGTTTTATTATTTTATCTCATTCAATTATGCTTTATCTTATTCCTTCGCCAATTGGAAATCTTGCAGACATAACCATCAGGGCTATCGAAGTATTGAAATCAGTGGATTTGATTTTGGCAGAAGATACACGAACATCTTCTGTATTGCTCAATCATTATGCTATAAACAAACCCTTATCCTCTTATCACCAGCACAATGAACATAAAATTGTGGCACATTTGATAGATCAGTTGTCTGCAGGGAAATCTATGGCATTACTCACAGATGCAGGAACTCCCGGCATTAGCGATCCTGCTTATTTATTAGTCAAAGCTTGTACGGAAAATAATATCGAAGTGAATTGTTTGCCAGGCGCAACGGCTTTTGTTCCGGCTTTGGTGAATAGCGGTTTACCTACGAATAGTTTTTGTTTTGAAGGTTTTCTCCCATTGAAAAAAGGCCGGCAAACATTTTTAAAAAGAATGGCATTGGAAGAAAGGACGATGATTTTTTATGAAAGTCCAATGAGATTGGTTAAAACCTTGAATAATTTTATGGAGTATTTTGGCCCTGATAGAAAATGTAGTGTAAGTAGAGAATTGACTAAAAAATTCGAAGAAAATAAAAGAGGGACGCTGCAGGAAGTGCACGATTATTTTAATGCAAAAACTGTTAAAGGGGAAATTGTAATTGTGGTTGAAGGGTTGAAGGGTTGAAGGGTTGAAGGGTTGAAGGGTTGAAGGGTTGAAAAAATAAGGCAGTAAATTATAAAGTTTAATGTTTAATTGTTACATATGAGAATAATATTTTTACTTTTCACTTTTCACTTTTTACTTTTTATAAAAGTGGAAGCCCAATCTGAAAAATGGCAACAAGCTGTCAAATACACCATGGTAATTGACGTTGATACTTTTTCTAATAAAATAAAAGGAAGCCAGAAACTGGTTTATCAAAACAACTCATCAGATAAATTAGACAGAGTGTTCTACCATTTATATTGGAATGCCTTTCAGCCCAATAGCAGCATGGATGTGCGAAGCAGGGAGCTTGGCAAACAATTGATTAATGGCAGACAAGATTGGGACGGAAGGGTTAAAGACAGGATCCTGAATTTAAAAGAAAATGAAATTGGGTATCAAAAAATAATATCACTAAAAATTAATGGAGTTGCTCAGCCCTTTAAATACCATGAAACGATTGTAGAAGTTAATCTTACGCAAGCTATTCTCCCAAAAACTGCTGTGGTAATTGACATGGAATTCGAAGCACAGATTCCTTTACAAGTAAGAAGGAGTGGAAGGGATAATCCGCAAACTGGAGTTCGTTACAGCATGAGTCAATGGTATCCCAAAATCTGCGAGTATGATGGGGAAGGCTGGCATCCTACGCCATATGTGGCAAGGGAATTTTATGGTGTTTGGGGAGATTATGATGTCACTATAAATATTGATAAATCCTATAAAATAGGAGGAACAGGGCTCTTGATAAATGCTGCGGATATTGGTTGGGGTTATGATAAACCAAATACAGCATTGAAGTCTTGTCTTACATCTAAAAGAACATGGCATTTCAAAGGAGAGCGAATCCATGATTTTGTATGGGCAGCAGATCCTGATTATAAACATCTTGTTAGAAATGTGGCAAATGGTCCTGTATTACATGTGATTTATAATGAATTACCTGAGAATGCGTATAACGATACAGCATGGACTAAAGTTGCAGATGCTGCAGTTAACGTATTGCCTTTTATGGAGAAAAATTTTGGCAAATATCCTTATCCTCAATATTCTTTTATTCAGGGTGGGGATGGCGGAATGGAATATCCTATGGCTACTCTTATCAGCGGACCTTCAGTAGGCACGGTTTTTCATGAATGGATGCACAGTTGGTACCAGATGTTGCTGGCAACAAATGAAAGCATGTATGCCTGGATGGATGAAGGATTTACTTCTTTTGCCGAGGATCTAGTTAGTAAGTTTTATAACAAAGCATCTTCCATTCAAGAGTATAAAGATGCCCTAAAATCCGATCCTAATAATAGCCGACTTAAAGACTTATTAGCTTCCTTACCAGAAGACCATGCAGGCTCTTATGCAAGTTATTTTTCTTTGGTGAAAAGCGGTTTAGAAGAACCGATGTCAACTCATGCAGATCATTACAATAATAATTTTGCATACAGCGTGGATGCTTATTCTAAAGGCGAAATATTCATGGAGCAATTGGGGTATATTATTGGGGCATCAACAAGAGATAAAGTTTTACTGGATTATTATAAGGTTTGGAAATTCAAGCATCCAAATGCACAGGATTTTATCAATATTGCTGAAAAATCAAGCGGTATTAAATTAGATTGGTATAAAGAATACTGGACCCAAACCACTAAGACAATTGATTATAGTTTAGACAGTCTGTGGGAAGAAAACGGCGTCTCTAAAATACGATTGAAAAGAATCGGTCAAATGCCGATGCCTATTGATGTGCAATTAACTTTCAAAGATGGGTCTACAGAAATGCATAATATTCCTTTGAATCTAATGTTTGGCAATAAACCTCGGGAAGACCCGTCTGTAAAAACTATTGTTGACCAGGAATGGCGTTGGACACACCCTACATTTACAATAAGCTTTAATAAGAAACTTACTGAATTGGTTAAAGCCGAAATAGATCCGTCAAAACGAATGGCAGATGTACAGAGAAGTAATAATAGTATAGAATTGAAATGGTAATGCCACTATTTAAATGGCTGATAAAGTAAAAATTTATCTTTAAAATAGACTTCAGGAAAGAGTTTGTCTATTTCCCAAATGTAAGGCTTGCAACTGCTTTCTTGTATTTCAGCAGTCAAATCTCCGCCTTTTAAACAGATAAGTCCATTCGGGGTTTGTTCATTTTTGAGCGGACTTTTTTTAAGTAATGGTTTGCTCCAATGCCAAAGATCTTTTAAAGGGGCAACAGCTCTTGAAATAACAGTATCGAATTTTCTGTTTTTTATTTCTTCTGCGCGGCTATGCTGTACCGTGATGTTATTTAATCCTGCAGCTGCTGCGATTTCCTTTACCACTAATAATTTTTTATTTATACTATCTACCAAATGGAATTGTGTTTCAGGAAATAAGATAGCCAAAGGAATCCCTGGGAATCCACCGCCACAGCCAAGATCCATAATGGAAGTATTGGGCTGGAATTCAAATTGAGTGGCAATCGATAAGGAATGCAGCACATGGTGCATATAAAAGTTGTCCATGTCTTTTCTGCTTATCACGTTTATTTTTCCATTCCATTCAATATATAATTCTTTCAATAAGTTGAATTGCTGAAGTTGAGTTGCTGTAAAATCTGTAAAATATTTCTCTAAAATTTCCATTGGTTGATTGGTTTGTAAAATTGGTAATAAAGTAATGAACACATTTCGAATTTGCAAATCATGCAATTTATTTCCAGGATGGTTTTGGCTTCCTTAATAATGCCGGAGCAAAGATCAGGTAGTAAAAAAACATCCATACATCGAAAAGTAAAAACAAAGGTAAGAGGTCTTTCTCATTGAGTTTCTTCAACGTTATAGAGTATACAATGAATTGTATAAT